>CAXGCE010000154.1:0-5493 GCA_964007795.1 uncultured Alphaproteobacteria bacterium
TTGCGGAAATCGAGCACGCGCCCGTTACCAACTCCCAGACCTTTTGGTGGGGTGGGGGGTGTGGCCTCCGCCGTAATGGTATTCCAATCTCCACAAGCCGAGCAGCGGCCAGACCATTTGCCGTGTGTGGCACCACAGCTTTGACAGACGAACCGTTCTACTGCTCGGACCATCGTTAGGCAACATCCAGCGCGAAGGATTCGTGCTTGCGCCTATGAATAAACTGATCAACTAATTCATTGCTGCAATGATCTATCTGGTCGACACCGCCGGTCCAGATGATTTCACCTTCGTACAGCATGGCAACCCGGTCCGCGATAGTGCGAGCGGACGACATATCGTGGCTGATGGTCAGGGCGGTAGCGCCCAGGTCTCGGACGCATTCGGTAATCAGATTGTTGATCACATCGCCCATGATCGGATCTAGGCCCGTAGTCGGTTCGTCAGAAAATGATGTCTGGCTCCGTCGCAATGGCCCGAGCCCAAATAGATCTGCAAAGCCGGCACCGCACCCGTGAACAGGTCGGTCATTCCCACCACAGGCAACGAAAAATAACCGATGGTCATCATCTGCTGTAGACAGAGGCGCCAATAGAATAGCGGTGTCGCAACAGTGACAACCCATTTGCTTATGAACATCGCTAGCCGGCCAATGGTAGCCAAAAAGGCTAGGAAGACGCGTCCGACCACAGCCAAGGGATTAGGCATGGAACCGCCCGGCCTCAGCTTCCAGGTACTGGCGGTGAAAACGTGCGCCAAGCGAGGTCAGGACCTCGTATCCAATGGTTCCAGCTCGGGTCGCAATGTCATCCAAACTGGGACCTTCACCGCCTATTAGATCGGCCCAGGCCCCTGGTTGAACACTGCCCTCCGGCACATCGGTGACATCCAGCGTGATCAGGTCCATTGAAACGCGCCCTACGATTGGTACCGATACGCCGGCAATACTCGCCTTTCCCTTTGCGGACAAGGCGCGTAGATAGCCATCAGCATAGCCTACGGGTACTGTGGCGATCCGCCGAGGGCCTGCAACTCGATAGGTGGCACCGTAGCCAACGCTTTGGGGGGTGTCAATTTCCCGTACCTGGATGATCTTGCCCCGCAGATGGACTACTTCGGTCATGGGATTGAATTCCGTTGGCGTTGGATTTCCGCCAAATAGGGCAATTCCGGGCCGCACCAGATCGTAGTGGTAGTCAGAACCCAAAAATATGCCGGACGAATTGGCCAGTGACCCGCGTATCGGATTTAGATGCGCCATATGGTCTTGAAAAGCTACACGCTGTTCTTCATTCAAAGGGTTGTCAGGATCATCGGCGCAAGCCAAATGAGAAGCGACAAATCGAAGCTCTATACCGTCCATATATGACGGCGTGTTCGTCACGAGTTTCGCCTCTGCGGCCGTCAGCCCCAGTCGAGACATACCGGTGTCGATGTGCAATCCAGCGGGCAGGATTTGCGTCCGCTCCTTAGCCAATCGTGTCCATTGTTCCAATTGACCCGGTGAATTTAATACCGGGATCAGATCATGTGCCAGAAAATCATCCTCTGTTTTGGGTAATGGCCCGTTCAGGATATATATATTAGCTGCAGCACCTAGGACCTGTCGCAGGCCAATGCCTTCGCACAAATGGGCCACAAAAAATGTGCGGCAGCCTGAGGCGGCCAAGACTGGCGCCACCTGTGCCACTCCCAAGCCATATGCGTCAGCTTTCAATACGGCGGCACATTCCACTGGCTCGGTCTGTTTTTTTATAATTTGGTAATTGGCCCTGAGGGCAGCCAAATCGATTTCCAGGATCGCACCCGCCTGTTTGGCGGCGGGACTAGTATTTGACATCGGGAAAACGCCCTGCCGCCTCCAAGTTGGAGAATTTAGTGAATTCCCGCTCGAATTGAAGGCGCACGGTGCCAGTAGGGCCATGCCGCTGCTTTCCGATGATCACTTCGGCGATACCGTGAATATTTTCTGCCTCCACTAACCACTTTGCATGGTCCGGGGTGTCGGGCTCGGGCTGCTTACGCTCGTGATAATACTCTTCCCGGTAGACAAACATTACCACATCGGCATCCTGCTCGATTGAGCCCGATTCCCTAAGGTCCGACAGCAGGGGGCGTTTGTCTTCCCGCGCTTCGACCTGACGGGAAAGTTGGGAGAGTGCCAGAACCGGAATGTCTAATTCCTTGGCCAAAGCTTTCAAGCCTTGTGTGATTTCCGAAACTTCCTGGACACGGTTGTCGTTATACCGCCCCGTGCCTCGCAACAATTGCAAATAATCAACAACCACCAGGCCCAGATCATGTTGCCGTTTTAGACGCCGGGCCCTGGTTCGCAGGGCCGATACAGTTAATGCTGGGGTGTCATCAATGTAAAGCGGGGCTTGTTCGATCGCTTGGCTGGCGGACACGAGCCGGGAAAACTCGTCGGAAGAAATTTCACCGCGCCGAATTTTTTCCGAGCCAATTCGCGCCTGTTCTGCCAACAGGCGTGTAGCCAATTGCTCGGCCGACATTTCCAAGCTGAAGAACGCCACGACGGCGCCATCGACGATTTTATCCTCGCCGCTTTCCAAGCGATTTCGTTTGATGTTGTGGGCGGCATGAAAGGCAATGTTTGTCGCGAGGGCCGATTTACCCATCGCCGGCCGGCCTGCCAAGACAATCAAATCGGAGGGATGCAAACCACCCAATTTTTGGTCCAGATCAATCAGGCCAGTGGCCACGCCCATCATCTGACCGTCACGGTGAAATGCCGCCTCAGCCATGTTGATAGCCGAGGCCAGGACGTAGTCAAAATTCTGCAGACCCCGATCCGCCTGGCCATGTTCGGCTAGCTGGAACAATTCCTGCTCCGCCTCTTCGATCTGGTCCTTCGCCTCGATATCCACGTCGGCGTCGTAGGCTTGGTTCACCACTGCCTCGCCGATTTGGATTAGGCCCCGGCGCAGGGCCAGATCAAAGATCGCCCGCGCGTAATGTTCGGCGTTTATCACAGTAACGGCGGCGCCGGCCAAACGGGCTAGATATTGGGCGCCACCCACTTCGGTCAAGGCCTCGTCTTGTTCGAAGTAGTATTTCAGGGTGACCGGATTTGCGATCTGGCCCCGTTCGATTAACTTCAGGGCAGCGGCGAAGATACGATGATGGCCCGGTTCCTGAAAATGTTCCGGCTGAAGAAAATCCGTGACCTTGGATGCCGCGTCGTTGTTGACCAGTATAGCGCCTAGGAGAGCCTGCTCCGCCTCCAAATTTCCCGGCGGTGCACGATAACCACCGATCTCTGTCTCGCCAAGGGCCGGCTCGCGCACCGCCGCCAGGACGGGGCTATTTGAAGCATCTGTATTCATCTGATGGCAACCTAACACGACTAATAGCGCCCATTCCGTAAAGTTATCTGTCGCCAGAAAATGACAGTGGATAACAAGGGCAGGCATCCCCTGAAGTCCGGGGATAACTTCCATTGTGCCTTGCAAATAAGACAAATTTTGGAATAACTCCCGTGTGATCAACAACGGAGAATTGACTGCTCCAATAATGCTATTTTGGCAATTCAGCGACTAGGCCGCGCGCGAATCGGATTTATCCCCTCGGCAAATTCGTTTGCGTTCGTCGTCAAAGATATAGTCGCGGGTCTGCGGCACCGCACCGGGCTGCTTTGTCAATTGTATTTGAAACACCACATGGCCGCCGTAACGAAAGGCTACTTCGCTACCGCATAAATAAAAGTCCCACATACGGCAAAAGCGTTCGTCAAACAATTCTCGAACCTTGTGGCGATTGGCATAAAAACGCTTGCGCCAATGGCGAAGGGTTTCTGCATACTGAAGCCGAAAGACCTCCACGTCCGTGATGTAGAGATTAGAATTCTCTACCATCGGCGAGACTTCCGACAGAGCAGGGCTATAACCGCCAGGGAAGATATACTTGTTGATCCAGGGGTTCGTGGCACCGGGACCGTCAGCTCGACCGATCGTATGGATGACGGCGACTCCGTCATCAGTCAGCAACTCGCGCACCCTGTCAAAAAATTCTTGGTAATGGTTAATGCCTACATGTTCAAACATGCCAACGGAAACGATGCGGTCAAAGGGGCCTTCCACGGCGCGATAGTCCAGCAAATCAAAAGTGACAAAACTACTTAATCCCTCTTCGGCGGCACGCTGATTGGAAACCTTGTGTTGTTCTTCCGACAAAGTGATGCCCTTCACCTCGACACCTTCATTCTTTGCCAGATATAACCCTAAGCCGCCCCAGCCAGAACCAATATCTAGGATTTTTTGGCCTGGCTGAAGACACAGTTTGGCCGCCAAATGCTGCTTCTTTTGAAATTGCGCAGTTTCGAGATCATCCTCGGGCGTACGGAAGTAGGCACAGGAATACTGCCGGTCTTCGTCCAGAAAAAACTTATATAGCTCACCAGTTAAATCATAATGGTGAGCGACATTGCTGCGGGCCTTGCTGACCGGATTATATTGCCGCAGGCGCCGCCCCACTTCTCGCGTTGGGGTAATTAAAAAGCGTTGTAGCCAATGCTTTGGTTGCCGCCAGCCGATATTCTGGGAAAGCAAATCCAGCAAGTCATAAAGCTCCCCGTCCTCCACCGTGATTGTGCCGTCCATCACGGCCTCACCCAGGTGGAGCGTGGGATTAAAGAACAATTTCCAATGTAAAGCCCGGTTATGCAGGCGGACGGTAATTTCCGGCCCCTTATACTGCCCTTCGAATCGGTAGTTGCGTCCTGTCGCATCAACAATATTCAGACAGCCAACATGGATCAGAATTTTCAACAATCTGGCCAAAAGCATGATCAACCTCTTTGCGCCGGGGTCTTTGTCTCTGTTTCCTTTCAAAAGCACCTACAGCGCAAGCCGCAGGCAACAAAATTTTAGCGCAAACCTGGAATGGACGTAAAGAATTTTCAATTATGGCAAATGCCAATCATGAACGCACAAAAGTAGAGGGCGGTACCGTACAGCGTCGCCTTTACCAAAAACTTCTCACGATCTTTATTAGGTCTGGGTTTCGGCCTCTGCGTCGTCGACGTCTTCAGACGCCTCCTCGAAAGCCTCCGGCGCATCGAACTTTAGATCACCCTCTTCCCGGGCCAGCACATCCTCGCCAGCAGCCTGGCGTTTCGCCTCGGCTTCGGAACGGGCTACATTGGCAATCACTTCGATCTGCACTTCCGGATGCAAATTGATCTGCACCGGATGCAAGCCCAGTGTTTTGATTGGCTTGTTCAGAACAACCTGATTGCGTTCCACTTTGAAACCAAGGCCATCCAGTCCATCCACTACGTCACGAGCCTGGACCGAACCATAGAGCTGCCCGGATTCCCCAGCCTGGCGGATTACTATGAATGTGGCTTCAGCCATGCTGCCGGCGACGCCTTCAGCCTCCGTCCGGCGTTCCAGGTTGTAGGCCTCCAGTTCAATACGCCGTTCTTCAAAGGCCGCCAGATTAGTCGCTGTGGCCCGCTGGGCCTTGCCCTGA
>CAXGCE010000155.1:0-5490 GCA_964007795.1 uncultured Alphaproteobacteria bacterium
GTCTGCCAACCGATGGGCTATGGCCAAATAACAGCCGGACTCATCCATATTGCTTACTCTGCCGGCAGTGCGGGGGGTGAATCGTGCTTCGTAAGCATATAGGCGATTAAATTGGCTCGTTCCGCTGGTTTTTTGATGCCTTTGAAGGCCATCTTGGTGCCCGGCAAATTACCCTTGGGATCGGCTAAGAAAGAATCTAGGTCCTCGTAGTTCCATTCCCCACCCATCTCCTTCATGGCGGTGGAATAGCTGAAGGCGGTGCCGCTCGCCTTGCTCTGGCCGACGATGCCATAAAGGGCGGGCCCAACCTTGTGTTTGCCACCCTTGTCAAAGCTATGACAGGCCTTGCATTTCTTAGCAGCCTTTTCACCCTCGGCCGGATCAGCCGCGGCTAAAAGAGCCGCCAAACTGACGCTGGGCGCAGTACTCTTGGCAGCTGCGGTCGCCGCCTCAGCCTCTTCTTCGACGCCTTCGATGGCGATGGCGGTCTTGGTAGGCGCCGTCGGGTGGACAAGAACTTTGGAAATTTCGTTGATAACTACGAGCAGTAGTACGGCACCAACAACAGCACCAAATAGTTTGGTCAGTTCATACATTGTCACGGCAGCAACCCCAATCGTGCCTGTGGAACTTCTTTCCCAATCGGGCGGCTCACCGTATAACATTGCCGCAACCCCTTGCCTAGAGTCAGCGCAGGAAGAAGCACAATGAATCAGCGGGTAACCGACCCGGCCCTTGTGGTAATTCCGGCCCGTATGGCTTCCGTCCGCCTGCCGGATAAGCCCCTGGCGGATGTTCACGGGCAGCCTATGATCGTGCACGTTTGGCGCCGGGCGAAGGAGGCGGATGTGGGCCCGGTTTTAGTGGCGGCGGCGGAACAGACCATTGTAGACGTAGTGGAGAGTGCCGGCGGCCAGGCGATTTTGACCGATCCTAACCATCCCTCCGGCTCGGACCGGGTCTGGGAGGCGGTGGAAACTTACGATCCCGAAGGCCGCTATGAAAAGATTATCAATCTGCAGGGCGATCTGCCCACCATGCATGCCGAACAAATCCGTTTCGTCCTGGATTTGCTGCAGCCCGGGTCAGTGGATATTTCCACCTTGGCCGCCGAAATTACGGAAGCTTACGAACGGGAGGAGCCCAGCGTGGTCAAGGCGGTGGTCTCCATGCCACCGGGCGCTCGGCAGGGCCGAGGCCTTTATTTTACCCGCGTTGCAGCCCCTTCGGGCAAAGGGCCGCTGTATCACCATATTGGCATCTATGGTTACCGGCGCGCAGCGCTGGAGCGTTTTGTAAAGTTGCCACCGGGGCATTTGGAACAGCGAGAGCGGTTGGAGCAGTTGCGGGCCCTGGAGGCTGGCATGGTCATTGAGGTGGGCCTCGTTGACAGGGTGCCCTTCGGCGTCGATACTCCCGCCGACCTGGAGCGGGCGCGCCGCGCCCTCGATCCAAAAACGTAATTATTTCAAATCTTTAGGGGCGATCCGCAATGGCCGAGGAAACTGTCTCAGACCGTAATTCTGATCCCCACATGAACGTGGCCTTTCAGGGCCAGTTCGGTGCCTATTCCCATCTGGCCTGCCGCGAGGGTTTGCCGGAATACAACCCCCTGCCATGCCGCACCTTTGAGGATGCCTTTGCTGCAGTGAATGAAGGCCTGGCCGGGCGAGCTATGATCCCAATCGAAAATTCCCTGGCCGGCCGGGTGGCGGATATCCATCACCTGATCCCAACGTCTGACCAGTACATCATCGGCGAGCATTTTCAGCCCGTGAACCATCAGCTCATGGCGCCTCAAGGCGCTAATTTGTCGGATATCAAGGAGGTCCACAGCCATATCCACGCTTTGCCCCAGTGCCGTAAATTAATCCGGGAACTAGGTATTGAGCCAGTGGTGCATGCGGATACCGCTGGCGCTTGCGAAATGATTGCCGAAAAAGGTGATCCGACCCTTGCGGCGATCGGTTCTCCTCTGGCGGCAGAAATCTACAATCTTCAAATCCTGCGGAAAAACATCCAAGACATCGGCAACAACGTGACCCGCTTCATAATTTTGGCGCGGGAACGAATCACGCCCCACCCCAAGGACGGGGATGCTATGACCACGATTGTCTTTCAGGTTCGTAGTGTCCCGGCCTCGCTCTACAAGACACTCGGTGGTTTCGCTACGGCAAATATCAACATCACAAAACTGGAAAGTTATATCGAACCGGGTAGTTTTGAACAGGCGCAATTTTATGCCGACTTCGAGGGGCATCCGGAAGATCAGCGTGTTGCTTGGGCCCTCGAGGAAGCGCAGTTCTTTTGCACTCGTATGCAGATTCTGGGCACCTATCCTCGCAATTCTTTCCGGCATGGCGAAAGTACGCAGTACAAAGCCCCTCACGTTAAGGGCTGATCGTGAAAACCAATCGCGCCATCATGGTAATCGGCTGTCACGCGGAAGGCGAGGTGGGTCGGGTAATAACTGGTGGCGTGTTGCCACCTCCTGGAGAAACACTCTTCGAACAACGGGAGTATCTGCGTACGCACGACGATGAGTTGCGAAAGTTTTTACTTTATGAACCCCGTGGTGGCGCTTTTGTGCACGTAAACCTGATCGTCCCACCGAAGACGCCTGGCGCCGATGCAGGCTTCATCATCATGGAACCGACCGACTATCCGCCCATGTCCGGCTCTAACTCAATCTGCGTCACTACGGTGCTGCTGGAAACCGGTATGGTTAAGATGCGCGAGCCCGAAACAGTGTTGCATTTGGACACGCCCGGCGGGGCGGTGGATGTCGTGGCGCAATGTCGAGATGGTCGCTGCCAAAGTGTCCGTACTCGCAATGTTCCCTGTTTTGTAGCCAAGCTGGACGCGTCGGTCGAAGTTGCGGGGTTGGGAACGATCGTCTGTGACATCGCCTATGGCGGTGCCTTTTTTGCCATTGCTGATGCATCCAGTCTGGGTTTTGCTTTGCATCCCGATGAAGCGCGGGATTTGGTCGAAATGGGGGAGCGGATCAAGGCGGCAGCGGTGGAGCAGCATCCGGTTAGCCATCCGGAGAACCCTGATATTCACACCATAACCTTCACACAGTTCACAGCGCCACTTATCAATGGCGCTTCGGGCCAGATCGTTGGCCGCAACACTGTTGTAATATCGCCGGGCAAATTGGACCGGTCTCCATGCGGCACAGGCAGTTCCGCCCGATTGGCGGTCTTGCATGCGCGTGGTGAAATCGGATTGGGCCAAACCCTGGTCAGTCAATCGGTTCTGGGCACGGAATTTTATTGCCGGATTGAGGATACCTGCCAGATCGGTAACCGGGCCGCCATCGTGCCCAGCCTGCAAGGTCGGGCCTGGATCACTGGCAGCCATCAATATACATTGGATCCGGAAGATCCCTTTCCCCAGGGCTATACTTTGTCAGACACTTGGTACCGGGCGCTCAGCTGAAGGTAATGGAAACCTGGATCTGGATTCCCATCACCTTTCTCGCCGCCTTTATGCAGGCGGCACGTACGGCGGGGCAAAAATATCTGACCAAGGATTTTTCGGCCGTCGGCGCTTCTTATGTGCGATTTTTGTGGGGCCTGCCGTTTGCCTTGGCCTATCTGTGGTTCTTGCAGCAGAATGGCGGTTATGCGCTGCCTGAGGCTGATTGGCAATTCTTCGTCTTTGCCGCTTTGGCGGGTTTGTCACAAATCACAGCCACGGTTTTGCTGGTCTTCCTGTTTTCCCTGCGTAATTTCGCCGTCGGCTCTACCTATGCTCGGACCGAGACCTTGTTGACCGCAATTGTCGGTGCCCTGTTTTTTCACGAGGCCTTGGCTGGAGCCGGTTGGATCGCCATTGCCATAGGTGCCCTGGGGGTGGTGTTGATTAATCTAGCCCGCACCGGTATCGGTGGTAATAATCTGCTACGGCGCCTATTTCAACCAGCCGCCGGTGTAGGCTTAGCTTCAGGACTGGGCTTTGCGGGTGCTTCGTTGTTCCTGCGGCAGGCTAGTTTGTCCCTGGGTCTGGATGATTGGCTGTACGCTGCCGCGGTCACCTTGGCCATGGTATTGCTTATTCAGACGGTTATGATGTCCCTCTACATCGTATTCAGAGCGCGTGACCAACTCGTCGCCATGATGCCGAATTGGCGTGGGTGCCTGTTTGTCGGCATTACCTCCGTCGTCGGCTCAGCCGGCTGGTTCACTGCCCTGACAGTGGAACGAGCTGCCTACGTCAAGGCCCTGGGCCAGGTAGAACTGCTGTTCACTCTGGCTTTGTCAGTCCTGTTCTTCAAAGAACGTTCTACATCAAAAGAATTATCTGGCATGGCTCTTGTCGCGGGTAGCATCGTTGTCCTGTTGCTGTTCGGTTAGTAGATTTCTGGGCTACTCCCCGCGGAGCCATGCGGCGGCCAGCTGGTGCGCGATGGCCAGGGGCGCTGGCATACGTAGTTTAGATTGGTCTTGCCAGCTGTTGACCATTTCGTGGATCTGCGGGCGCGTGAACCAGCGGGCCTCTTCTAACTCATCCGGATCCAAGTTGATCTCGCTTGTCTCCGCTTGGGCGAAGCAGCCCATCATCAAAGAAGATGGAAAGGGCCAGGGTTGAGAGAAGATATACCTAACCCCGCCAACGCGAATGCCGACCTCCTCAAATACCTCCCGGCGCACGGTTTCTTCAACGGTTTCTCCTGGTTCCATGAACCCAGCCAAGGCGGAATAACTATTCGGCGCGAAAAACTTCTGTCGACCCAACAGGCAATTATCCTCATCATCCAGGACCAGCATAATGGTCACGGGATCAGTTCGGGGGAAATGCATCGCGGCACAATCGTCGTCGGCACACTTGCGGCTGTAGCCGCCTTCGCCTGAGTGTGAGGGCTGTCCGCAAACGGAACAGAACCCATGCCGTGCATGCCAGTCCAGCATAGAGCGCGACTGCGCCAATATGGCGGCGTCAGGACCGCTACAGGAGGCAGCCGCGCTGCGAACGTCGATCCACTTGCCGTAATCCTGCAAGGGTGCGTTGGCCTTTTGATCGCTAGAGGCGGAGACATCCACAGTGAAATGGGGAATGCCATTGATTTGGCCAAGGAAAACCACGGTCGCACCCGCCGTGATGAATGGGGCCAACGAGATGCTAGTCGCCGCCTTTCTTGCAGGCAAAATCCGGTTTCTCGACATCGCAAAAACCTTGGAGGCCGTGCTACAATTTTGGAAAACGCAACAAGCACATCCGGAATTACCGACGACTCCCCAAACCCTGGACGACGCTCTGTGCGCCGATGCTTGGGGTCGGAAACAGGCCTCCACTTTGATGAACCAAAACCTCACCCGTGAACCTCTGCCACAAGCCGTTGCCTGACCGACCATGACCACAGTATTTGCTTTCCTCCTAGTGCTAGGATTCCTCATCTTTATTCTAAAACTCTGTAGATCGAATAGACACGTCTCTATAAATTCTTAAATTCTATAATACGATTCAAAATGCTTAGTTTTTTCG
>CAXGCE010000156.1:0-5471 GCA_964007795.1 uncultured Alphaproteobacteria bacterium
AGGCAAACCACAGAAATTTTCTGGGCCCGTCATCACTAGATGGCGGGCCCATTTTAGTGTCTCTTTACTTTTTTTATAATCTTTTTATATAATCATATACTTATGTAATACCTTATTTATCTTTGAAAGCGACCGGGCTTCAAATGGAAACATTATTGCAAGGATTGCGAGCCGCTGCGGAGCCAACCAGGTTACGTCTGCTGGCCCTTTGCGCCCACGCTGAACTGACAGTTACGGAATTGACGCAGATTTTAGGGCAAAGTCAACCTAGGGTTTCGCGGCACCTTAAACTGCTATGCGAGGCCGGGTTATTGGAGCGGCACCGAGAAGGGACCTGGGCCTATTACCGATTAGCCGACACTTCAGATTGTGCGCATCTGGCCCGCACCTTGGTGGATTTGGTGCCGGACCGGGATAATGGACTAGCTCGGGATTTGAGCCGGTTGGAAGCTATCAAGAAAACCCGCGCCGAAGCTGCAGCAGAGTATTTTCGCGCTAATGCTGATCGGTGGGACGAAATCCGCTCTCTCCATGTATCCGAGCAAGAAGTCGAAGGGGCCTTGCAGGAAGTCATTGGGAAGGAGCCAATTGGTGATTTTTTGGATATCGGTACTGGAACCGGCCGTATTCTGGAAGTGTTCGCACCTCTAATTAGTCGTGGCACTGGGATCGATCTATCCCATGAAATGCTGCAGGTGGCCCGTGTCAAGTTGGAACAGGCCGGATACCGCCATTGCCAGGTTCGCCATGGCGACATGTACAATCTTCAACTCCCGGCAAATGAGTTTGATGTTGTGGTCCTGCATCAGGTTCTCCACTACGCCGAAGAACCTGGCTCGGTCATTTCGGAGGCAGCTCAAACCTTGCGAACCGGCGGCCGTTTGCTGGTTGTTGATTTTGCAACTCACGATCAGGAGTTTCTTCGCACGGAACATCAGCATCGTTGGCTTGGCTTCCAGCCCGAGCAAGTTGCAGGCTGGTGCACGGCGGCAGATATGCGGGCGCTGGATCCTATCGCGTTGGCGGGCAGTAGCTTGACGGTCCTAATCTGGCTTGCTCACAATGAAAGAGGCGTTCAGTCGTAATGCCGGAAAATCGGGATGATCGCGTTTTCTCATCCAATGCCAAGGGGCCCCTATCGGTTTCTTTCGAATTCTTTCCACCGAAAACGGAAGCTATGGAGAAAAACCTTTGGCATGCGATGGAGCGCCTAAGCCCACTGCGACCCTCGTTCGTCTCTGTTACTTATGGTGCCGGTGGCAGCACCCGGCAACGTACCCACGATACCGTCACTCGCATACAAAATGAGGGCGGTTTGCCTTGCGCGGCGCATCTGACGTGTGTTGGTGCTAGCCGAGATGAGGTAAATCAGATCGCGCAAAACTATTGGAACGCAGGCGTGCGGCACTTAGTGGCCCTACGAGGTGATCCGCCGGAAGGGCAGGTAGAATTCCAAAACCATCCAGACGGCTATTACAATGCTGCCGAACTGGTGAGTGGTTTACTACAATTAGCTAATTTCGATATATCCGTGGCTGCCTATCCCGAAATGCACCCCGACAGCCCTTCCAGCCAGGCGGATCTGGACAATCTAAAGCGAAAAATCGATGCTGGCGCCAATCGGGCAATTACCCAGTTCTTTTTCGATGCGGACACCTACCTACGTTTTCTGGAGCGGGCTCGGGCTGCCGGGGTCTGGGTGCCTATCGTGCCGGGCATCTTGCCGGTCAGTAATTTTGTCCAGGCGGCACGTATCGCTAAGTCCTGTGGCACTGTCATGCCGGCCTGGATGGCTCATCTGTTTGAGGGGTTGGACGACGATATTGAAACCCGCCGCATGGTCGCCGTGACAGTGGCGGCGGAGCAGTGTCGGAAACTGCGGACCGCTGGAGTAACGGATTTCCATTTTTATACCTTGAACAGGGCAGATTTGACTTATGCAATCTGCCACATATTAGGCTTTCGTCCGCCCTATGTGGGGCCAGGGGCGTCTTCCAAATGACGGATATATTTGATCATTTACGTGATGAGGTGTTGTTGTGTGACGGAGCCATGGGCAGTCGGTTGCAGCAGGCGGAATTGGACATCGAAATCGACTATTGGGGCCAGGAGAATTGTTCTGAGGTGCTTAATCTCAGCCGGCCGGACATCGTGCGAGAAATCCAACAGGGATTTGTCGCTGCCGGTTCCGACATTCTGCTGACCAATACTTTTGGTGGTTCTGCCATCACCCTGGCGGAATTTGACCTTCAGGACCGCACGTTTGAAATCAATAAAAAAGCCGCTGAATTGGCTAGAGAGTCCCTCGAGGAATTTCGCCGCGACGGCCTGAGCCGCTACGTACTGGGCGATATCGGACCTGGTACCAAGCTGCCAAGCCTAGGACAGATTGACTATGACGAGTTGGAAGCCGGATTGGCACTGCAGTCAGCTGGTCTTTTGGCTGGCGGGGTCGACGGCATCATGGTCGAAACGGTACAGGACATCATGCAGCTCAAGGCTGCGGTAAATGGCGCCCGGAAGGCGATGGCGGATGCGGGTCGCGAGGTGCCGTTATTGACCCAGATCACCATCGAAACCACGGGTACTTTACTGGTGGGCACGGATATAGGGGGCGCTGCCACGGTCATTCATGCCCTTGGTGTGGATGCCATCGGCTTGAATTGCGCCACAGGACCCCGCGAAATGGCCGAGCATATTCGCTGGTTGTCGGAACAGTGGCCGGGCATCATCACTGTGCAGCCCAATGCCGGTCTGCCCGAATTGGTGGATGGCAAACCTAGTTACCCTTTGACGCCTGACGAGCTAGTTGACTGGGCCCGTCGCTTCGTAGTGGAGGACGGGGTGAATATGGTTGGTGGCTGCTGCGGTACCGTCACGGAACATATCAAGGCCTTGAACGACATGCTGGAAGGGCTGGGTGCGGGTCGTCGGCCGAAGCCCGTGGCGCGGCAGCCGGAGTGGGTTCCGGGTCTCGCATCCCTGTATGGTCAGGTGCCATACCGGCAAGAAAACGCCTACTTGTCCATTGGCGAGAAGTGCAACGCAAATGGTTCCCGAAAATTCCGCGAGCTGCAGGAAGCCGAGGATTGGGATGGCTGCATTGCCATAGGGCGGGAACAGGTCCGGGAAGGGTCACATACACTGGATTTGTGCACGGCCTTTGTTGGCCGGGACGAATTGGCGGATATGAGCGCCATTGTTAACCGCATACGGGGCGCCGTTCATGCCCCGTTAGTAATCGATTCCACTGAATATCCTGTCCTTGAAGGTGCTCTGAAGCTCTACGGTGGCAAGCCTCTAATTAATTCGATTAATTTCGAGGATGGCGAAGAGCCTGCGGCGATGCGCCTGGCGCTGGCGCGGAAATTTGGTTGCGGCGTCATCGCTCTAACCATCGACGAAGCCGGAATGGCCAAGACCACCGCGGACAAAGTGAAACTGGCCCATCGCCTGTACGATTTTGCGATCAATCGGCACGGATTGGCACCCCAGGACCTGTTATTTGATCCCTTAACCTTCACGATTTGCACTGGCAATGACGATGACCGCCGCCTTGGCTTGGAAACCCTGGATGCTATTGACCGAATTTCCAAGGAACTACCGGAATGTCAGATCATTCTAGGACTTTCAAATATTTCTTTTGGCCTAATGCCCTCGGCGAGGCATGTGCTGAACTCTGTTTATCTGCAACATGCCCTTGATCGCGGCATGACCGGTGCCATCGTGCATATGTCCAAAATTCTTCCTTTGCATTCCATTCCAGACGAGGAGGTCAAGGCAGCGGAGGATTTGATCTATGACCGGCGCGCCGATGGCTATGATCCTCTGCACGAATTCATCGCCCTTTTCCAGGACCGCTCTACCGCCAAAGTCAAGAAGGAACGCCCGGCGGAGGTGGAGGAACGCCTGAAACTGCGAATTATTGATGGTGACCGCCCTGGTCTGGAGGAGGATCTGGACGAGGCTATGGAGCAGCACGCGCCTTTGAAAATCGTCAACGAAATTCTATTGGATGGCATGAAGGTGGTGGGCGAGCTGTTCGGCTCTGGTCAAATGCAATTACCCTTCGTGCTGCAATCGGCGGAAACCATGAAGGCCTCAGTCGCCTATCTGGAACCCCATATGGAACGTAGCGCGGATAGCCAAAAAGGCACGATTGTGGTGGCTACGGTGAAAGGCGATGTCCACGATATTGGTAAAAATTTGGTTGATATCATCCTGACGAATAATGGCTACAACGTAATCAATCTAGGAATAAAACAACCCATTGGGGCAATCGTCGATGCCATGAAGGAACATAATGCTGATGCCGTCGGCATGTCAGGCCTGCTAGTCAAATCCACTACGATTATGCGCGAGAATCTCGAAGAAATGTCCCGCCAGCAAATTAACCTACCGGTAATTCTGGGAGGGGCTGCTCTGACGCGAAATTTTGTTGAAGAAGATTGCGCCAACGCCTATGCCACATCCTCTCGTCGGGTGGCCTATGCCCGCGATGCCTTTGATGGTCTGGATCTTATGGGCAAGGTGGTCGACGGTGCCTTTGATGACTATGTCGCTCAACGTGATGCCAAGCGCGAGGGCAAGCCGAAAAACCAGCGGCGCAAGCTAGGTCAGCCAACACTGATGCCTCGGCCCATGGACTTGGCAGAGGTAAAGACCAGGCGGGAGGAACTGCACAAGGGTGTCGATATACCTTCCGCACCATTCCTTGGCCATCGTATTGTCGAGGAAGTGGGCATCCGCTCTCTTTTGCCTTATCTGAACGAACGTATGCTGTACCAGTTCCACTGGGGCTATCGCAAACAGGGGCGGGCTCTAAAGGAATATATGGAATGGGCTCGAGCAGAGGTGCGTCCCATCATGAATGATTTGGTGGCCCGCTGCGAGGCGGAGAAAATTCTGCAGCCTCAGGCGGTCTATGGATACTTTTCCGCCGCTAGCGACGGAGATGACCTGGTCTTGTTTGACGAAGACGGAGAAAAGGAACTGACCAGGTTTTCGTTACCCCGGCAAAACCGAGCGGGCGGACTATGTATCGCTGACTTCTTCCGTGAGATCGAAGCGGGAAATCGGGATATTATCGCGCTGCAGGCTGTGACCATTGGTCAACACGCTTCGGAAGTGGCGCGGCAATGGTTCGATGATGATCGCTATCAGGATTATCTTTACCTACACGGACTGGGAGTGGAGATGGCCGAGGCTATGGCAGAGTATGTCCACAAACGCGTGCGCGGTGAACTAGGATATGGCAATCTGGATGCCCGCGATAAGGATGAACTGCTGGGCCAGGGTTATCGCGGTTCTCGCTATTCGTTTGGCTATCCGGCCTGTCCCACGATGTCCGACCAGAGAAAAATTTTGGATCTGCTGGAAGCGGATCGCATTAACCTGGTCATGGGGGACGAGGACCAGTTGCATCCAGAACAGTCGACCTCGGCCATCGTGGTGCATCACCCTCAGGCGAA
>CAXGCE010000157.1:0-5471 GCA_964007795.1 uncultured Alphaproteobacteria bacterium
TGAAGGTGTCCGTCAAATACCTCGCAGAGCAGTTTACGGCAAAACCCTATGGATGGCCTGTTACTGCCGCTCTCTGCCTTGCAGGAAGCCTTGTGGCGAAGGGCAAGATTGAAGCGCGGGTGGACAGCACGGTCACCGAGGGGCTTGATCTGGCGAAAGCGCTCAACAACAGCCATACCTTGCCCAATATCCTGCTCACGCCCCAGCAGGAGTTCTCCGCCGCCGAGATCCGGAAGGCCAAAGAGCTCTACCAGGAACTCTTTTCTAAACCAGCGGCGGGCACTGATGCGCGTAGCCTTGGGGCGGAATGGGCGGCGAGCGTCAAGGAACTCGAAGCTGAAGTGGACGCGCTGCCCCGGCAGGCACACGACTACCCCTTCCTGATCGTCCTCGAGCCGTTTCACCTGAAGGCTGAGCGCAGCTTGCGTTCGATGCAGCAACTTCGCCGCACGACTGAAGGACCCCGTGCGGGTGATGGTGACGAAGGCTCGCAGCAGGTCGTTGTCCAGATCGCTATTCACGCAGCGGCATCCATTGAAAGCCCTTGAAACAGCCGGCGACTGTATCACGAAGCCCCGTCCTGGCCGCAGCTCCGGCGCGGCGAACGCCTGCGGGGCATAACGTCCAGCTAAACTGCCGTAGGTCCACCAGACAACATAGAAATTTCCCGACGCCGATAATGCTACTGCGGCTGTGTAGGGCGCCCGATTTTCGGCGCCGCTGCGCTAGTGCCAGTCACGACCGTGTAAGCTCCTCCTAAAGTAGAATTACTGCGCATCCCGCCACGGCGCGCATATTAGTAGGTTGCCCGCCCGCCTGAGAGGTCGAATACTCCTCCAGTGGAAAAGCTGCAATCCTCTGAAGCCAACCAGGCCACCAGCGCGGCCGCTTCCTTGGTTTGGCCAAGACGGCCCATGGGAATACGCGAGAGCATATAGTCCACATGTTCCTGGGTAATTTGGTCGAAGATGGAGGTGCGGATCGCCGCCGGTGTGACGCAGTTGATCAAAACACCCGCATCTGCTGTTTCTTTTGCGAGAGATTTGGTCAGGCCAATGACGCCGGCCTTGGCAGCGGAATAGGCACAGGCGTTGGGGTTGCCTTCCTTACCCGCGATGGAAGCAATGTTGACGATGCGGCCGTATCCCTGGTCCATCATGTGGGAAATGACGCTCTGGCAGCAGACAAACACAGCGTCCAGATCCAGGTTCACCACCGACCGCCATTCTTCATAGCTGTATTCCCAGCTTTTTTTCGCTGGTCCAGCGATTCCGGCGTTACAGACAAGAATGTCAATCCTGCCCATAGCGGCCACGGCATTGTCACGCCCGGCAGCCACCTGTTCCGGGTCAGTTACATCGAGGCAGGCGCCCAGCAGTCTATCGCCTGCGTTTTGGGCTCCTTGCATGGTATCTAAATTTTTCTGGCTGATATCCCACATGGTAACCCGCGCACCTGAGGCAAGAAACCTTTCGCTGATGGCCCGGCCGATGCCGTCAGCGCCACCTGTCACAATCGCGGCACGCCCATCCAGATCAATTTTGTTCATTTTCTCGCTCCTAACGCTTATCCCTGATAAAAGGAAAAATCCTGGTAAAATCGGCGCCCGGTTCAGTACCTGCAAAGCGTTGCCAGATAGGGAGCAAGGCCGTGGCGATCGTGTCCGATGTACCTGCACCAGCAACGTTATCCACATACAGAGAGATGTCTTTCAGATATAGGGTGTTGAGAAATTCCGCGTCAAAGGTTTCCGACATCACACGTTTGGGAAATTTATCCGAGGTCGCCGTGTTCTGTCCGGAGGAAGCATTCAATACATCCAGCATAGTGGACATCTCCAGCCCCTGGGTCAGACCGAAAGAAATTGCCTCGGACGTGGCAGTCAGCGCCAAGCCAGACAGATAATTGTTCAATAGTTTCATCGCCTGGGCTTGTCCCGGTTCTGTTCCCACATGAAACAGATTTTTTGACATGGCGTTTAGAACATAACTTAGAGCTTCAAAATCTTCCCTGGGGCCAGCGAACATTAATGCTATGGTGGCCGCTGCCGCGCCCGCAATACCACCTGATACGGGTGCATCCATGTAAGCCAATTCAGAATTCGCCAATCTTCCGTGAACTTTCTTGGCGGCCGCAACGCCGATAGTGGAGGTATCGACGATTGTGGTGACAGTGCGCCGATTGGTCTCGATAATTTCCTCCGCCACTGCGGCGGATACGTCGCCATTGGGCAGGCTGAGGATAACGACCTCCGCTGCCGCGGCCACAGCGCCTACCGACGTCCCAATCTTAGCGTCTTTCGGCGCCCGTTCCTTAGTCCCCGCTACATCGTAGCAAATCAACTCAAAACCGGCCTTGGCTACATTTTCAGCCATGCGGCTGCCCATGGCGCCTAGGCCTATAAAGCCAACCATAGGACGAAATTCCGCTGCCACGCCTAGTCACCACCCTGCTGCTCATCCAAGATACGCCGCCCTATGCGGAAAGCTTCCACCCCCGCCGGCATGCCGCAATAAATGGCGACTTGCTCAAGGGTGGCGCGAATTTCGTCTGTGCTGCAGCCATTATTTAGAGCGGCCCGAAAATGCAACTCGAACTCATGGCTTCGGCCGAGAGCCGACAGCATGGCCAGATTAATCAGAGATCGGGTCTTTTTCTCTAACGTATCATCGCCCCAAATTCCTCCCCATGCGAATTCGGTCACCATTTCCTGAAAATGGCTGTTGAAATCGTTCACGTTATTGATATTTCGGTTCACGTATTCCTCGCCCAGAACTTCCTTTCGAATGCTCAGGCCTTTGTCATAAAGCGCCTTGTCCATATCTCGCTCCCTACCAAAAAAAATCGCAGCATAATACGCTCGGAGCATTTGATCTGGCCAGGGCTCTGGCCCATTCTACAGAGGGAAAATGTAATTGGGAGGTGATCATGGGGCGCGTATCTGGGAAAGTGGCTTTGGTGACCGGGGGCGCCTCCGGCATAGGGCGGGCGACCAGCGAACTACTCGCCGAAGAAGGCGCGGCAGTAGTTCTAACGGATCTACAAGACAGCCTGGGTGAGGAAGTTGCCGCAGGTATTAGAGAAAAGGAAGGCCAGGCAACCTACCATCATCACGATGTCACGGATGAAGCGGCCTGGAAAAATGTCATAGGCCAGGTCCTGGTTGAACATGGCCAAGTGGACATCCTTTTCAACAACGCCGGCGTTGGCGGCGGGGGCGTGCCAGTCGACGAAATGACCTTGGAATATTGGCGACAGACTATGTCGGTAAACCTTGACGGCGTGTTCCTAGGTATAAAGCACGGTGTGCGCGCTATGACCGAAAACGGAGGCGTCATAATCAATACATCGTCGATTTTGGGCGTTGTCGGACTGCCTAATACCGCTGCGTATACTGCCTCCAAGGGCGGAGTGCGATTATTGACCAAGGCTGTAGCCATGGAATGTGCCGCGCGAGGTGTAAACATCCGGGTCTGCTCTGTGCATCCCGGCTTTATTGACACCCCAATGGTGGGCGGTGCCATACAGCGTGGCGGGCCGGAGCGGCGAGAGGCTATCCTGAAGTCCCAACCCACTGGTCAGATGGGCGAGCCTAGTGACATTGCCGAAGGCGTCCTGTACCTGGCCTCGGATGGCGCCAAATTTGTCTCGGGAAGTGAATTAGTGATCGATGGTGGGTATCTAGCCCGTTAGAAGACGAAGGAGAAATGATTATGAACGCCCCTGAAACCTATGAAGTCTTCGCCATTCGTTACGGCACAGTAACCAGCCGGATGCGCCGGGACAATTTCATTATAACTCCCAGCCATCCTATAGATTTGCACGACAGCGAAATGCCCTTGGACTATTTTGTCTGGGCCGTCCGAAATGAAAACCGCACCATTGTGGTCGATACGGGTTTCGAACGCACGGAGGGTGACAAGCGCGGTCGCACCATTACTCGCCTGCCCTGCGAGGGGCTGGAGATCATGGGCATTGACGCGGCAAAGATCGAGGATGTGATCATAACCCACCTGCACTATGACCACGCCGGCACTCTGGATGACTTCCCCGCAGCACGCTTCCATCTGCAGGAAAGCGAAATGAATTACGCAACGGGCAAGCATATGTGCCACGAACCCTTCGGCCATGCCTATGCGCCCGACCATATCTGCACCATGGTGCGAAGGGTGTTCGATGGCCGCGTGATGTTCCACGATGGCGCTGCGGAAATCGCGCCCGGGATCTCGGTGCATTGGATTGGCGGTCACACTGCCGGAGTGCAATGCGTTCGGATTTTGACCAAACGGGGCTGGGTAGTTCTGGCCTCCGACGCGTCACATTTTTATGAAAATATGGAAGGCACGGCGCCATTCCCAATCGTCTACTCCGCCTCCGATATGGTGCAAGGGTATGCCACGATGCGCCACTTGGCAGAAAGCGGCAAGCACATCATCCCTGGCCACGATCCCCTTGTGATGGAGCGATATCCCCTAGCCAAGGATGGCCAGAAAGACGTCATTCGTCTGGACGTAATGCCGAAGGAATAGTCTTTCCATCATTGGGCAATGCCGCTGCAGCGAACGGAGACCGAATTAATTGCGCCATGTCTACTTGGCGCGGCCGGAGTTGCGCGAAGCTAGTTCCGGCCTCATCACTGCGCTCTTCGCCCTACGGCTACGAACACAAACTGCCGTCTAATGCCCAGGATTTTTTCCAAAGAACAATCAAAGAAATTCCTGTCGGAGTACCAGTCCAAAATGTAGAGGCCTCAAAGATGATGATCCCCATGGGGTGTGCAGGAACGTTGACAGAAGCTGCCGGAGCCGTCGTGGCCCTATGCCTACCCATGTCGGACTATATCAGTGGCCAGATGGTGGAGGTTGCCGGCGGCCTGTAGCGCGCCAATAGTGCCACTTAACACCAAATAAAGTTACTATATAAAGTTACTATCGCCGGTCAGTTTAAGTAACAAATTTTCCTTTAATTGACATTGAGCTTGCTATAACCGTCCCTGGTCTGAGGTGTTTTCATTCCCAGTATACGTCCCGCTATCAGGGTTCGCAGGACCTGTGCAGTACCGCCGCCAATCGTAAACATACGGGCGTCGCGCACCATACGCTCCAATGGATTATCACGGGAATAGCCCGCCGCACCGAAGACCTGCAGAGCGTCGTTGGTAACATTGATAGCCATTTCTGAGGTAAACACCTTGGCTTGTGCCGCTGCCAAGGGTTCGGGGAAACCATCTACTAGATTAGCCGCCGCGCTATGGATTAGATGCCGAGACGCCGAAAGCTGAATGCTCATATCCGCCAGCATCCATTGCAGACCCTGGAACTCAGCGATGGGACGACCAAACTGCTCGCGCGCCTTAGCATATTCCAGGGCTTTTTCGTACGCCCCTTGGGCCACACCTAGAGCTACCGTGGCGGCGCCGACCCGTTGTGAATTATAGGCATTCATTAGATCCGCGAAACCCTTGCGTAATC
>CAXGCE010000158.1:0-5453 GCA_964007795.1 uncultured Alphaproteobacteria bacterium
CGGCGACAGGAGTTGAACACCCGACCTACTGGTTACAAAGTAGTGGGTCGGAACTACTTTAATACGACATCAAACGGCCCGCGTCTCCATCAGCTGGTCGAGCCAGTCCGGATTCATTTCCGGCACCGAGGAGAGCAGCAGTTCAGTATATTCTGGATGCGGCGGCGAGAGGATGTCGCTTTTTAGACCCTGTTCAACCACTTCACCCTGGAACATCACCACGATCTCGTCGGAAATGGCACGCACCACGGCAATATCGTGACTGATGAAGAGGTAGGTTATATTGAATTCCTGTTGCAGCCGTAGCAAGAGTTGCAGAATTCCTTCTTGCACGATCTGATCGAGAGCCGAGGTGACTTCATCACAGATGATGATTTCCGGATCGGCCGCCAGCGCCCGGGCAATGCAGATCCGTTGTTTCTGGCCGCCGGAAAGTTCGTCGGGTAAACGATCAATAAAGCTCTCATCCAGTTCGATCATTTCCAGCAATTCGACCACGCGCTGATCGCGCTGGCGGCTGCGGAGGCCGTGATAAAATTCCAATGGCCGGCCAATAATTTCACCAACCATTTGCTTCGGGTTCATTGCCGTATCAGCCATTTGATAGATCATCTGAATGCGTCGCAGCTGGTCCTTGTTCCGGTTCTTCAGGGTCAATGGCAAGGCTTCGCCATTAAAATCTATGACGCCTTGTGATGGCGGCAATAGACCGGTGATAACACGCGCCAGGGTCGACTTGCCCGAGCCAGATTCTCCTACCACCGCCACGGTCCGGCCACGCGGTAATTTAATAGAAACGTTGTGCAGAACCCTGACACCGCCGCCATACGCGGCATCAACGCTGTCAATGAATAGTGCGATGTCTTCGCTCTTATTCTCCGGTTTTTCCAAAGCGCGCACGGACCAGAGCGATTTCGTGTAATCCATCTCCGGTTCCGCCAACATCTTACGGGTGTCGGCTTCCTCCACTTCCAAACCGTAGCGCAAGACCTTGATGACATCAGCCATTTGCGCCACTACCGCCAAATCGTGGGTAATGTAGATGGCGGCGGTGTGGAATTTGTCAACGATGTCGCGCATCGCCACCAGTACCTCCACCTGGGTGGTAACGTCCAGGGCGGTAGTCGGTTCATCAAAAATAATTAAATCCGGACGCGGCGACATGGCCATCGCCGTCATCACTCGTTGTAATTGGCCACCGGAAACCTGATGCGGATAACGAATGCCAATGTTAGCTGGATCCGGCAATTGCAAGTTGGCAAAGAGACCGACCGCGTCGGCTTTGGCGTCGCTATGCCTCATCTTTCCTTGGTTTACCACGGCTTCGATTGTTTGATCCATCAGCCGGTGTGCAGGATTGAAGGCAGCAGCAGCGGACTGCGCCACATAAGCAATACGGTTGCCCCACAATCGTCGCCGTTCGCCTTCCGGCACACTCATCAATTCGATGCCGTCAAATTTAATGCTACCGCTGGTAAGGCGACAGCCCGGACGGGCAAATCCCATGGCCGCCAAACCTAGGGTCGACTTTCCGGCACCAGATTCACCAATCAGTCCCAACACTTGACCACGCCGCAGAGTCAGATTGATGCCCTTAATGATTTCATGCCAGCGCTCATCGCTGAAGCCATCGATCACGATCTCCTTCATCTCCAACAGGATATCGCCTTTTTGCCCTTGGCCCTGATCAATGCTCATCGCGTAGTCCACTCGTCTTATGCAGGAACCAATCGACCACAAAATTGACGGCAATGGTCAACAGGGCAATGGCCGAAGCCGGTAATAGCGGAGTTAGGGCCGCGGTAATGTCATATTGCGCGAATTGGATCAGCGAGGCATTGTCTCGCACCATGGACCCCCAATCGGCGGTGGGCGGCTGGATACCAACGCCGAGGAATGACAAAGCCGCAATCGACAAAAACACGAAACAAAATCGCAAGCCAAATTCTGCCACCAGCGGCGGCATGATATTAGGCAAGATTTCACGTCTCATGATGCGGCCCAGTTTCTCTCCACGCAGATGCGCCGCCTCGACATAATCCATCACGACGACATTCATTGCCACCGCCCGGGTTAAACGAAACACCCGGGTGGAATCGAGAACGGCGATGATGAGGATCAGGTTTACAATCGTCGAGCCGAAGATCGCGATTAGCATCAGGGCGAAAATCAGACTCGGGATCGCCATCAGCACATCAACTACCCGGCTCAAACCCTGGTCAAGCCAGGAACGGTTAATAGCCGCAACCAGACCCAAGCAGCCGCCGATGACGAAGGCCAACAGTGTCGTCGCCAGGGCGAAACCGATAGTGTTACGGGCACCAAATATCAGACGGCTTAAGACATCGCGACCGATCTGGTCCGTGCCGAAAAAAAACTCTCCCCCCCATGGCTCAAACGGTTTCTTAAACACCTGTGCTTCGCCATACGGTGCCAGCAATGGAGCGAATATTGCCACAAACAAGTAGGCAAAAATGACAATCATGCCGAACCAGGCGGTTGGCGGGGCATTTTTCAGACTGATCCAAATGCGCTGAGCGCGGGTGCGGCGTTGAAGGACGAGAGCGACTTCCCCGGAGGCCGAGTAGGTTTCATTGTCCCCGCTCATCGTGGATGCAACAATCTCGGATTGGTGACGATGCCGATAATATCAGCGACCAAATTCAACAGTATATAGGTAGCGGCAAAAATTAAGGCGCAGGCCTGTACCACCGGAATATCGCGGCTAGAAACCGCATCAACCATCAACTGCCCGGCCCCGGGGTAGACGAACACCACTTCGACCACGACCACGCCGACAACTAGATAGGCCAGATTGAATGCGATCACTGTGGCAATCGGCGCCCAAGCATTTGGCAATGCATGTTTAATAATTACCATGGACCTGGATAGGCCCTTCAAACGCGCCGTTTCGATATAGGCGCTGGCCATCAGGTTGATGATGGCGGCTCGGGTCATACGCATCATGTGCGCGACGATAACCAGTGTCAGCGTGATCGCTGGTAGCGAGGCCTTGTATATTCGCTCGCCCAGTGGTGTCGCCTCCGTCACATTTGCCAGCGATGGTAATACCGGCCATAACGAAGCAAACAAAACAATTAGAATATAGGCGACAAAAAACTCCGGAAAAGAAATCGTTGTCAGTGTTGACGAGTTGATCACTCGGTCATAAATGGAATTACGGTAAAGCGCTGTGGTGATCCCAAGAAACAGCGACAATGGTACAGCGATGATCGCTGTCATGCTCGCAAGGAACAGAGTGTTCCATAATCTTGGCCCTACTAAATCGGCGACTGGTCGTGATCGATCAATCCCCGATGCGGCCCGACCGGAAAACGATGTGCCGAGATCCCCCTGCATCACTGAAGCGACCCAGTTGAGGTAACGCTGCCAAGCCGGCTTATCCAGGCCTAATTCCTCGCGGAAGGCTTGCACCGTCTCAGGTAGAGCCGCCTGTCCCAGAACCGCTTCGCCGAAATCTCCGGGCAGCATTTGGATTGAGCTGAAAATAATCAACGAAACCAAAAACAGCGTCATCACGCCCAAAACGAGGCGTTTCAGTACCGTCGACACGATGGGATGCAAATTTACCCCCATATTTTCTCAAAAGCCCAGGCCAAGCATGCGACGCCTGTAAACCTGACTAAAACATCTGGGTTAGCTCACCGTGAAGCTGGCCTACCCTAAATTTTGCTGTCGGCATTTGCTTGTATGAAACAAATCACGATAACATAAGCGCAAGCCGCCAACTACGTCTAGAAACGGTTCAAGTCGGCGGAAACGATTTTTTCTAACAGGGAAAATACAATGGACACGATGAATAAAAGTTACCTAGACCGGCAATCCAAAAAGCTTACGACGCGGCTGATCGATCGACGGCAATTCATCTTATCGATGCTGGCGGCGGGGATGGCCTTGCCCACCGCTATTTCGATGGCGGGTGAAGCCATGGCCGCCACGCCAAAAAAGGGTGGTAAAATAAGGATCGGCTTAGGGCACGGTTCAACCACGGATTCACTGGACCCCTCGACCTTCGAAAATGGCTTTTCGACTGGCGTCGGCTTTCTTTACGGTAACCATCTGACCGAAGTGGACAACAAGGGTAATTTGGTTCCGGATCTAGCGGCAAACTTTAGTCCCAGCGATGATGGTAAGGTTTGGTATTTTGAATTGCGAAAGGGTGTTGAATTCCACAATGGCAAAACCCTATCGGCCGATGATGTCATCACCTCGATCAACTACCACCGGGGCGAAAAATCAAAATCTGCGGCCAAAGGCATTTTGACGGCTGTAAAGAATATCCGTAAAGACGGCAATAATAAGGTGGCTTTCGAGCTAGAGTCAGCTAACGCTGATTTTCCCTATATCATGTCCGACTACCACTTAGTGATCATGCCCTCCAAGGATGGTAAGATCGATCCGACTTCGGGGATCGGTACCGGCCCATATAAGCTTACGAATTACGAGGCGGGTGTGCGGGCAGAAGCCAAGCGCCATCCAAACTATTTCAAGTCCGGACGGGCTCATTTCGATGAAGTGTTGTTCCTGTCTTTGATTGACGTCACAGCGCGGCAAAATGCGCTAATGAGCGGCAATGTGGACGTTATTGATCGGGTCGATCCTAAAACGGTGGACTTGCTGGCGCGCAACCCCAATATCAAAATCATGGAAAATACTGGCACGCTGCACTACACCTTCCCGATGCGTTTGGATGTCGAACCGTTTGGAAATTACGATCTACGCATGGCTTTGAAACTGTCCCTGAAACGTCAGGAAATGGTTGATAAGATCCTACTCGGTCATGGCGCCCTGGGTAACGACCACCCGATCTCGACGGCAAACCGCTACCATGCCTCGAACCTACCGCAGCGCGAGTTCGATAAGGACAAAGCGGCCTTCCATTACAAGAAGTCCGGTCACTCCGGTACGATCAAACTCTCCGCTTCGGACGCCGCCTTTGCCGGTGCCGTCGACGCAGCGCAATTGATCGCAGCTTCAGCCAAGGAAGTCGGCATCGACATCCAGGTCGTGCGCGAGCCAAAAGACGGTTATTGGTCTAACGTTTGGAACAAGAAGGGCTGGTGTGCCTGTTATTGGGGCGGTCGTCCAACAGAAGACTGGATGTTCTCCTCGGCTTATGTGGATTCCACCAAATGGAATGACACCGCTTGGAAAACCACAGACGGGGCGAAGAAATTCAACAAACTTGCCATCCAGGCTCGTGCCGAACTGGATGAAAGCAAACGCCGCGTTATGTATGCGGAATGTCAACGTCTGATTAATGACGACGGTGGCGCCATTGTCGCCATGTTCGCCAACCATATTGAAGGTCTCTCAAAGAAGGTCGCCCATGACAAGGACGTCGCGGCCAATTGGTCGCTCGACGGAGGTAAGGCGGCAGAACGTTGGTGGTTCGCTTAAGATAGCTAACGAGCAGTCGTTCAGACAATAGT
>CAXGCE010000159.1:0-5453 GCA_964007795.1 uncultured Alphaproteobacteria bacterium
TTCCGAAATGACAGCTGCGCCCACCGCGTCAACAGAAATCAAAGGCGCGCCTACCAGGGCTGTGATCAGATCAATGTCATGGATCATCAGATCCAGGACCACATTGACGTCCTTGGCTCGAGGTTGAAACGGCGCAATTCGATTGGCTTCGATGAACAGCGGCTTGCTAACTTGCTCGGCCAAGGCGAAATAGGCCGGCGAAAATCGCTCTAGATGTCCTACCTGCATGGTCAAGTCCCGAGCTTTAGCGGTGGCGATCAGGGCGTTGGCGGTGTTCACGGTTTCCGTAATCGGTTTCTCCACTAGAAGATTGATGCCCATCTCCAATACGGCCTGGCCAAACTCGTAATGCAAACTTGTGGGTACAGTTAGAGAAGCGGCGTCGACCCGATCCGCCAACTTGTTAAAATCGGTCAAAGCTTCGCAGCCATGTCTGGCAGCGATTTCCAGCCCTCTTTCAGTGTCCTGGTCAACAACCGCGACCAGTTCCACGCCGTCCATGGCGGCGTATTTTTCTGCATGCAAACGTCCAAAATGGCCAACCCCAATAACCGCGACCCGCATGATCAACTCCCTATCCTTCAATTTCGCCAAAGGCGTCACGGATGTCGCAAAATCGAAACATAGTTATTGCTTCTATTTCCAGGTGTAAAGCTGTGTGCCCATCTGGCACGGACCGCCGACGGCACTTGATCAACGACCTCCACCGGAACTGTGCTGCTCTCTATAACCTGGGCGATTTCTGCCTGACGCACTGGTCTAATCTTCTCCGATGCAGGATTGCGATAGACATGGGGGTCGCTGTCGCAACTTTCGTGAATGTGGGTACGCACCCATCTTGGGCTTTGGACCGAGGCGCTAATGCCAGCAAATTCGTAATCAATTTGCTCGTTTCCAAAACGATCGATGTTCTGTTGTGTGGCTTCTTGGATGATGGTGGCATCGGCGATGTGATAGATCGAGTTGGTGATCTTTTTGCTGCCGTTCGCTAGGTCATCCATGTGGGCTTTTAGGGTGTCCCCTGCCACATTCACCGGCGTCACATCGGCCACTTCGACCAGAAGCGCCTGTTCTACGTCCAATTCTATACCGCTACCGGTGCTTGTGATAAAGGTCATATACCCTTGAAAATTCTTCATAACTCTGTTCCGATTCTCCACGCGCACAAGATGGCGATGCCTACCCTATGGAGGCATCGCGGCATAGTGTAAATTTGAGGATAGCCATGTTGAAACGCAGACCTTTCGGAAATACTGGATTGCAGGTTTCAGAACTAATTCTCGGCGCCGGATATGTAGGCGGTATCGTGATCCATGCAGATGATGAAACCCGCAGGACCCTCATGCGCCGCTTGCTAGAGGCTGGCATCAATTGGATTGATACGGCGGAAAGTTATGGCCAGGGCGCATCTGAGGAAGCATTGGGTTGGCTATTGGCTGAACTGCCCGAGGATAACCGACCCTATATTTCGACTAAGTTCCGCCTGGATACTGACCGACTCGACGATATCCCAGGCCAAATCGAAGCCAGCCTAAAAGGTAGCCTGGACCGCCTTGGTCTGGAACGGGTCGATTTATATCAGCTGCACAATCCTTTTGGCCAAGACGGCTTCGATATTGAACATGTTCTAGGGCCGGGTGGCGTGTGTGATTGCCTGGACAAATTGAAGGCGCAAGGCTTGTTCGACCACATTGGTTTCACTGCTCTGGGCGATGTTGGACAATGCAAGCAATTGATTGCCAGTGGCCGTGTCGGATCGGCCCAAGTATACTACAACCTGCTCAATCCATCGGCTGGACGAAGGATGAGCGGAGATTGGCCCACGACAAATTTTGATAACCTGATTGCGGACTGCCAAGAATATGGCGTCGCTGTTATGAATATCCGAATATTCGCTGGCGGTGCTCTCGCCAGCCCCGAGCCTCATGGCCGTGAGGCTCCGATCACCGCCAATGCTGACGTAGCCACCGAACACGCCCGAGCAGAGCGGCTGCTGGCTGTGCTGCCAGGCGGCCAGGGGAGACGGGCCCAGTCTGCGGTGCGGTTCGGGCTGGCCCATCCCGGTATTTCGGGAGTAGTCCTAGGCTTAGCCGAACTATCTCACCTGGAAGAGGCGCTAGGTGCTGCAACCATGGGTCCAATGGCAAATGACATCATCGAAGGTTTGCAGCCGTTCTGGGATAGTGGTTTAGCAGACTGAGCAGTTTGTCCGCGCTTGGTCCACCATGGCGATTAGCCGATCATAACTGACCGCGCCTGGCGCAATTTGTTCACCGACCACGATGCTGGGTGTTCCACGAATTCCCATGGCGGAAGCCAGTTCCCGGTTTTTCTTGATGGTTCGGTCGTGTTTCGGATTTTTCATGTCTCGTTTTAGTCGCGCCACATTCAGGCCGATATCATTCGCGGTCTGATATAACAAAGTTTCCGTCAGCCGCTGCCGCAGGCCCATCAATCCGGTGTGAAATTGCAGATACTTTCCCTGCATCTTGGCTGCAAGAGCGGCACGGCTAGCGACGACGGAAATTTCACCCAGAATAGGCAATTCCTTAAATACAAAACGCACGGTCTTATCCGTCTTAAGCAGCCGTGTCACGTTGGGCAGGAATTTTTTACAATAGCCGCACTGATAGTCAAAAAACTCCACAACCGGAATAGGGCCTTTTGGATTTACGATAAAGTCTTGCGCCGAGGCAAACAGAGCATCCCGATTGTTCCTTATGGCGCCTATCCGGTCCTTTTCCTCCTGGGCTTTTTGCTGTGCCTCAAGTTTTTGCATGACTTCGACCAGAATTTTAGGATTCTCCATAAGGTAATTGCGGATGATTTTCTCAATTCTGGCCGTCTCCGGGTCCTTGGATTGCTCGGCGGAAACGGTAACCGGCAGGGCTGCGGTGACGACTAAGGCCCATGCCAAAAGGATTTGACGCAAATTTTGAAAGGCCATTTTCGCCCTAGAACCAGATAAAGCACAATTCGCGGCGAGATATTGCGACCGTCTGGGCTCATTAGCAAGGGCTTAGCCATATCGAATCATACAACTGAGCGCACCCTTGAAACGGCGGTTGCCCAGGCGCTATATAGTTCATCCCGTCGCTCTGCCGCCATGCGTGGCGAGAAACTCGCCTCCCTGCGCCAGTGCGGGGCAATTGCCTCCGTCGACGGATAGACGCCTTGGTGCAGACCAGCCAGATAAGCCGCGCCCAAGGCAGTTGTCTCGGTTACTTCTGGTCGGTCGACCGGTGTATCCAAGATATCTGCCAGAAATTGCATCAACCAGTCATTGCCTACCATACCGCCATCTACCCGCAGCACGTCTATTACCAAATCCCCCAACGCATGAGCATCCGACTGCATGGCCAGCAGAAGGTCTCGGGTTTGATAACAAACCGCTTCCAATCCCGCTCGGACGACCTGAGCGATGCCGGTATCTCGCGTCAGTCCGAATATGGCGCCTTTGGCTCCTGCATCCCAATAGGGGGCACCCAGGCCCGTAAAAGCGGGGACCATTACCACGCCCTCGGTCGAAGGGACGCTTTTCGCCAAGGACTCCGATTCGGGTACAGCGTCGATCAACTGTAGGCCATCGCGCAGCCATTGCATGGCTGCTCCTGCGACAAAAATGCTGCCCTCTAGGGCAAAAGTGGTCTTGCCATTCAATCGGTAGGCGACCGTGGTCAACATGCGATTCTGGGATTCAACTGGTTGAAGTCCTGTGTTCAGCATAACAAAACAGCCTGTGCCATAGGTCGATTTAATCATGCCGGCTTGGAAACAGGTCTGCCCCACCGTTGCTGCTTGTTGGTCTCCTGCTATGCCGGCGATGGTAATGGGTGCCTCGAAAACGTTATTTGCTGTGGCCCCGAAATATTCTGAGGAGTCTCGGACATCCGGTAAAAGGGACATTGGCACTTTGAATAAGGCGCAAAGCTCCTCGTCCCATGCTTGGCGATGGATATCAAACAGCATGGTTCGTGAGGCATTCGTCGCATCCGTAGCATGGACAGTCCCTCCAGTTAGGTTCCACAGCAACCAACTATCGATAGTCCCGAATGCCAACTCGCCCGCCTCCGCCGCGACCCGCGCCCCATCGACGTTGTCCAGCAACCAGGAAACCTTGGTGGCTGAGAAATAGGGATCGATGATCAAGCCTGTGCGGGCTTGAATTTGATCACCAGCGCCATCCAGTCGCAGACGCTCGCAGTGTTCGGCGGTTCGCCGATCCTGCCAAACTATGGCATTGAATATGGGCTCGCCCGTATCACGCCGCCAAACCACCGTTGTTTCGCGTTGATTGGTGATACCAATGCCGGCGATCTGATCCGCTCCCACGCCGGATTTGCGTAGGGCGTTCCGAGCGGCTTTTAAAATATCTTGCCAAATCTGCTTGGCGTCATGTTCGATAAGGCCGGGTTTAGGAAAAATTTGTGGTAGTGCTTGACGGTCCATAGCTCGGATGACGCCATATTCATCGAAAAGAATAGCGCGGCTAGACGTGGTGCCCTGATCTAGGGCCAGGATAAGGGATGGATCTCTCAATTTTTCTTCCTGCGCTTGGCTGCCAATTGCGCAGTGGCTTTGAGGTCCTGGGCCCGCAGCCAGCCTGGCGAGCCCTTGGCCAAGGTCCGCTTAGCTCGAGTAGCCTGGCCGACAGCGTCCCGGAACTTGCCCGCGAGAAAATAACGTTCCGCCGTGGCCAGAGATGCTAGCCCAATGTCGCCATTGCGGCTATAGGCCATGCCCAGCCAACGCCATGCTCTAGGATTGTCAGGGGCCATGCGTACGGCCTGTTGCAAATTTTTGATCGCGTTGTCGATGTGGGAGACCTTTTCGTCTGAGACTTGTGCTTGCCCGAGACCTATGCGTAGCAAAATGCTATCCGGATGCAGGGCGACGGCGCGTTGATACGGCGCGACGGCCTCATCCGGTCGGCCGCTCTCCAGAAGTATCTGACCAAGAAATTCATGGAAATAGGGATCTTCGGGATACTCGGCGATCAATCCCGCTATAAGATCCAGGGCCATTTGGGTCTGCCGTTTCTTGTGAAAGGCTATTGATCGGGCAAATCGGCCAGCGATACTTCTATCGCTTTCTGGATATTTGCGAAAGGTATCTGCCGGATACTGCAGAAAAGCGATTAGCTTAGCCTTCATCCGGCTATGGCGCGCGACAAAGTCTGGGCGTTCCGGCGAGTTTGAGTTGCGAGTGCGGGCGACGGCTGCCTGAATGGTTTCTATACGGTTTCGGGTCAGGGGATGGGTCCGGATATATGGATCCTGGCTGGCGGTCAGTAGCGCCTCTTGATCGCCAAGTTTTTCGAAAAACGCCAACATGCCTCGTGCTGACTGACTAGTTTTTTTCAGGATATCCAGGGCCGCCTGATCAGCAGAACTTTCCTGTATCCGACTGTATTTTAGGAATGAACGTTGAGCTACATGCTGGCCACCAGCGAT
>CAXGCE010000160.1:0-5447 GCA_964007795.1 uncultured Alphaproteobacteria bacterium
GCTGCCGGTCTTCACGTCCATAACTAGGCCATCCAGCCCGGCGGCAAGCTTCTTGGAAAGAATTGAGGCAGTGATCAAGGGTACGGATTCTACCGTCGCCGTAATATCGCGAATGCCATAAAGGCGGCCATCCGCTGGTGCTAGGTCGTCAGTCTGGCCGATGATAGCGCAGCCCACGTCCTTAACCACCCTCTGGAACTGTCGCTTGTCGGGTGTGCTGTTGTAACCGGGGATCGAATCAAGTTTATCCAGGGTGCCACCTGTATGGCCGAGCCCCCGGCCCGATATCATCGGCACGAAACCGCCGCAGGCCGCTACGATAGGGGCCAGCATCAGCGAAACTTTGTCGCCTACCCCCCCCGTTGAATGCTTGTCGACCACGGGTCCTGGCAGGTCCTGGCCCGACCAGTTCATGACTTGGCCCGATCGGGTCATGGCTTGGGTCAAGGTGATCCGTTCCTCCATGTTCATGCCCTGGAAGAAAATCGCCATGGCAAACGCGGCGATCTGCCCATCGCCAATTTCGCCGCTGGTCAATCCAGCCACCATTAAGTAGATCTCTTCGTCGGATAGGGTGCGCCCGTCCCGTTTGTGGCGGATTATTTCTTGGGGCAGCAGGCTCACGATCCGTAATCTTTCAGAAAAGCAAGTAGCAATTGTTGTACCTTGTCCATGGCCAGGGCCGCATGTTTCTTGGTCTGCTCGTGACTTAGTGTGAAGTCGCTCATCCCCGCCGCTTTGTTGGTGATTATGGACAGGCCCGCTACCCGCATGTTGGCATGGCGGGCCAGGATTACCTCCGGCACCGTTGACATTCCCACCGCATTGGCGCCCAGGATGCCTGCCGCCCGTACTTCCGCTACAGTCTCGAACTGCGGGCCGGCGAACCAGGCGTACACCCCTTGGTGTAGAGGCACACCCATGGCTTTGCCGTGATCCAGTAACTGTTGCCGCAGGGCGGGGTCATATGCGTCCACCAAATCAACAAACCGGTCATCGCTTGGCTCACCGAACAGGGGCGATTGGCCGGTGAAGTTCAAATGGTCCGTCAGCAGCATGATGCTGCCTGGCTCCATATCGCCATCTAGCCCTCCGGCAGCATTGGTCAACACCAAGGCCTCACAGCCCAGCGCCGCGAGAGTGCGCACGGCCACCTTCATTGCATCCGCCCGGCCAGTCTCATACAAATGCGCCCGCCCGTCCAACAAAGCGACCGGGGTCTGACCCGCCTTGGCTAACACTAGTTGACCTTGGTGGCCGCTGACGCCGGGTCGTGGGAAACCTTCAAGGTCCCCGTAAGGTATTGCCATGGCATCGACCATCTGATCGGGCAGACCGCCCAGGCCAGAACCCAGAACCACCGCCACTTGTGGCTGAAATCCGGGACGCCGCTGCCGTATTATTTCTAGTGGCGTCATGACAGATTGTCAGGCCCGAATGATTGCGGTAACAGGGCATCCAGGGTCATGGTCATCTTCACGCCTTCGGGCGAGGCGATATGCACCCACACATCAGGGCTCGCGAATTCGCGGATTTTTTGCCGGCAACCGCCACACGGAGTAACGGGTTCATCACTGACGCCAACTACTAGAACCTCTACGATTTTGCTCTCGCCGGCCAACACCATAGCAGCAATGGCACTGGCCTCGGCGCAAATCCCCTCCGGATAGGCTGCATTCTCCACATTGCAGCCACCGTAAACCTGTCCGCTTTCCGCCCGCACCGCGGCGCCGACTTTGAAATTCGAATACGGTGCGTGCGCTTTCTCCCGGGCTGCCCGGGCGACCTGGAGAAGATCATCGACCATGCCTAGTGCTCCTTCACATACGGGATACCTGAGGCCTTGGGTGCGATGGCTCGGCCGATGAAGCCAGCTAGTAAGACCACGGTCAGGATATACGGCATGGCCTGGATGAATTGTACCGACATCTCACCAATCAGAAGCAACTCCACCCCCTGCATGCGGATTGCCAAGGCATCTAGAAACCCGAACAGCAAACAGGCAAACAACACAGGCACGGGGCGCCATTTGCCGAAGATCATGGCGGCGAGCGCGATGAAACCCTTGCCTGCCGTCATCTCCCGCAAGAAGCCGGCGCCATGTCCTGTGGACAGGTAAGCGCCCGCGATACCGCACAGGATGCCGCAGATAATCAAGGCTAAATATCGCATACGAATTACATTGATACCTGCTGCATCCACTGCCGCCGGGTTTTCTCCAGTTGCCCGCAGACGCAGACCGAACCGTGTTCGGTAGACTAGCCACCAAACCAGCGGTACCATCATAAATGTTACATAGACCAGGACGTTATGTCCGCTAAAGAGCTCGGAATAAAGCTGTCCAAGCAAGGGCGAATTCGCCACCGTTTCGGCACCAGGAAAAATCAGAGCAGAAAACCGAGAATCTCCCGTTAGGGGCGGGGTTTGGCCACCCAGCTGGAACCAGGATATGCCCAGCAAGACTGTCAAGCCCGACGCTAGGATATTGACGGCTACACCGCTGACGATCTGGTTGCCGCGGTGGGTGATACAGGCAAAGCCATGCAGCAAGGCTAGTAAAATTGAACTGCCAATTCCGGCCATCAGGCCGATCCAGGCGGAGCTGGTCAAGGCTGCCACAGTTGCAGCGGCGAAGGCGGCGGCCAGCATCTTGCCTTCCAGACCGATATCAATGACCCCGGACCGCTCCACAACTAGACCAGCCAGGGCACACAGGATCAGTGGCACCGAAACACGAATGGTGGCGTCCAGTGTCAATATAACCAGCAGCAGACCTTCTTCCATTCTTAGGCCTCCGCCAGTCTTGGCGCCGCCAGGCCCATATAGAGGCGTTCCGCCGGGCCGCGCAGCATATAGCTCAGGGCGCCGGAAAACAGCACCACAAGGCCCTGGATTACTACGATCAGGTCCGGTGTGAAGGCTGAATTCTCGAACGCCAATTCCGCGCCCCCCTGATATAGAGCGCCGAATAGCAGCCCTGCGAGGACGATGCCGACGGGGTGATTGCGGCCCATCAGGGACACGGCGATGCCGGTGAACCCATAACCGGCGGCGAAATCCAGCAACAATTTGTGGTGCACCCCCATGATTTCGTTGATGGCGACAAAACCGGATAAGCTGCCCGAGATGCACATAGTGACGATGATGACGCGGGCGGGCGGCATGCCGGCGTAAACGGCAGCAGAGATGTTGGCGCCGACGGCCCGAATTTCATAACCCCAGCGCGTGTGCCAGATCAGACACCATACCAGCACGCAGCAGATCAGGGCCCAGACAATGGACAGGTTCAAGGGCGACTGGGCGATCTCGACCCCGAACCAGGCGAATGCTTCGTGCATGAATGGCAGCCATGTGTTGGACGTGAACTCCCGCGTCTCCGGCGACATCTGGCCAGGTTGAATGATCACGTTGACCAGCAAATAGACCATCAACGAAGCGGCGATGAAATTGAACATGATCGTCGTGATCACAATATGGCTGCCGCGCTTGGCTTGCAGATAGGCCGGAATAAATGCCCAGGCACCACCAAACAGGGCGGCGGCGATCAAGCAGGCCGGCAGCATCAGGATAAAAGGCAGATGCTGACCCAGGTACAGACATACCAGGCCAACACCTAGGCCACCGATATAGGCCTGACCCTCACCGCCAATGTTGAACAGGCCAGCGTGAAAAGCCACTGCCACAGCGAGCCCTGTGAAGACAAAATTGGTGGTGTAATAAAAGGTATATCCCAGGCTCTCTTCATAGCCGAAGGCGCCCCTGATCATAATCCAGGTGGCCTCGAATGGGTCCTGTCCCAGGATGGCGATCAGCAGACCCGAGACAATAAAAGCCAGGGCCACGTTAATCGCGGGCAGCAGGGCGATATCGACCCAGGCAGGCAGTTTGGCCGGAGAACTAGACATGTGCCGTCCCGGTCTTCTCCTCTTTCTCGAAGGCATTGGCCATCATTAGGCCAACGGTGCGGGCGTCGGCCTTGGCGCCTTCGACCTCGCCCACGATTCGGCCCTCGAACATCACTATGATGCGGTCGCTCAAAGACAGGATTTCGTCCAATTCCACCGAAACCAGCAACACGGCGCATCCCGCATCCCGCATTTGTACCAGTTGCTGATGTATAAATTCGATGGCGCCAATATCTACGCCGCGCGTAGGCTGGCCGATTAGCAAGATATCTGGGCGCCGCTCAATTTCCCGAGCCAGAACCAGTTTTTGCTGATTGCCGCCCGAAAAACTGTCAGAGGTCAATCTAGGGTTCGGCGGCCGAATATCGAAACGGTCCATCTTGCCTTCGGTATCCGCGACGATCGCGTCAGTCTTCAGCAATACCGGTCCCGTGTAGGTTGGGTCGTGGTGATAGCCCAGGATGGCTGTCTCCCGGGCTGCGAATTTTGAAATTATCCCCATGCGTTGGCGATCCTCGGGAACATGGGCCAAATTAAGCTCCCGAATTTCCGCCGGGTTGGATGGATGATCTTGATCTACGACCCGATTATGGATGGTCCAGTTACCGTAGTCGGGCGCCTGAATTCCAGACAATACTTCCAACAACTCGCTTTGTCCGTTGCCGGTAACGCCGGCGACACCGACGATTTCACCGGCGCGCAATTCAAAACTCACGTGATCCAGACGTGTTACGCCGGCATCGTCGATTTTTGTCAGGTTCTCGGTCCTCAACACGACGTCTCCCGGTTGCGCGGGGGTTTTCTCTACCCGTAACAATACCTGTCGGCCTACCATTAGTTCCGCTAGTTCCTCCCGCGTGGTTTGCGCGGTTTCCCGGTGTGCGACCATCGCGCCCGCCCGCATGACAGAGACATTGTTGGTGATGGCCATGATCTCCTGCAATTTGTGGGTGATCAGGATGACTGTGACGCCCTGTTCCCGCATGGAGCCGAGAATCTCGAACAGACGTTCCGTTTCTTGCGGTGTAAGCACGCCAGTCGGTTCGTCTAAAATCAGAATATTGGCGCCGCGATACAACGCCTTCAACAATTCCACGCGCTGGCGTAGACCTACGGCCAGTTCGCCGACCTCCGCATCCGGGTCCACATCCAAGCCGTATTCGGCCTTTAACCGGGTGACTTCGGCCCGAGCCGCGGCCATGCCGGCGGCTAGCAGGGCGCCGCCCTCGGCCCCCAGTAATATGTTTTCCAGAACCGTGAAGTTATCCACCAGCATGAAATGCTGATGCACCATGCCTATGCCGGCGGCTAGGGCGTCCTCTGGTGCATGAATGGGTGTCAGCTCGCCGCCGATCTTAATCTCGCCGCTGTCAGCTCGATAAAAACCGTACAGAATGCTCATCAGTGTGGATTTGCCCGCCCCATTCTCGCCGACAATACCGTGAATGGTGCCGGCGGGCACGGTCAGGTTCACGTTCCGGTTGGCATGCACCGGGCCAAAATGTTTGTTGATGCCGCGCAGCTCTATTGCTGGCGCGCCGG
>CAXGCE010000161.1:0-5446 GCA_964007795.1 uncultured Alphaproteobacteria bacterium
AAGATCAATTCCAAGGGAAAGGTCTTTTTCGCCTAACTCCATCTTAAAGCCGGGGGAAAAATCGCCTTGCAGGGCATTGGGAAAGCGTTTGGTGAAATGGTGAGAACGGCCCCCGCTGACGGAGATCAGATCATATAGTTTCTGTGGATTCACCCCAGCGGCGACGCCAAGGGAAAAGGCTTCCGCCGCCACCAGCACATTGCCCATGGACATCATGTTGTTGACGATCTTGACGACCTTGGCCGTTCCCACAGGGCCCGTGTGTTTCCAGGTTTGACCTAGCAGATCAAACAGTGGTTCTCCGCGTTTGACCGCGTTCTCCTCGCCGCCGACCAAAAGCACCAGCTTGCCAGAGCCAGCTTCATTCGGGCTGCCGCTGACCGGACAATCCAGCACGGCGTGGCCGTTCTCTAACGCGGCCGCCGCTACCGTCTTCATGGTCGTTGGATCGATGGTGCTTAATTCGATTATCAAGCTATTCGGCTCCGCCAATGCCGCGATACCGCTCGCGCCTAGCCAGGCACTTTTAACGGCCTTTGGGTCGGGAAGGGAGGTGAGTACAATGGATCGGCCTGATAGGGTCTCAGCAAGACCGTCGCCCATCTTGACGCCTCGTTCAGAAAGGTTCTTCCGTACGCTTTCGGCAATATCATACCCCATGACGTCGAACTGCGCTTCGCCCAACCGGCTGGCCATGTTGGAACCCATTTGTCCCATACCGATAACGGCAATTTTTTTGCTCATAATCCAGCCCTCATAGTCTTAGCTGTCCAGCCGATAGACCCGGGCAGCCGTGTCATGGAACAGCGCTGCCTTCTCGCTGCTGGAGCATCCTGAAGCGATGCGCTTGAAGGTGTTCCACAGAACGTTGTAGCTGCAGGTACGTTTATCCACAGGAAAGTTGGATTCAAACATGCAACGATCGGGACCGAATACTTCTATACAATGGTCATAATAGGCCCTCGTAGCCGCAGCCAATTCCTCGCTGCTGGGTGGCTTTTCTCCTAGGTCCCAATCGAAACCGTTGACCCTCATATTAATACCACCCAGTTTAGCCACTACGTTTTGGCATTTCGCAAGGTTGCTGATGTCAAGGCGCCATTGGGCGAATGTTTCTTCCCGTTTACCGGCGTAGGGCCCAATACCAAGGGGCCCGCCGAAATGGTTCAGGATTATGGTGGTGTCGGGGAAAGCTTGCGCAAGGTCCGTCGCGTCGGGAATTTGTGGGTGATAGCACCAGGCCTCGAAGCTCAAATTCAAGGGCGCCAATTGGGCAATGCCTTCCCTGAATTTGGCGTCCGCCAACATGTGTTGAGTTGGTTTAGTATGGGAATTGCGGATGTCGTCACTGGCATCCCATGATGCGGCATGACGGATGCCCCGGAACCGTCCGGCGCCTGCGGAGATATGTGCCTCCAGGACCTCCCGAGCGCCTGATCCCAGGTTCATGTCCGTCAGGCCTACGATGCCGGCGGCAATTCGGCAGGGGCCATAGCGTCCCGAGGCACTCATTGCGGCGATACCGTTGACGAACTCTGTCTCACCCACGGGACGTAGATGCGCCAGCCCGTCGGCTCTGTACATGGACATGCATTCGATAAAGACGGTGGAGGTTACATTGTGGCCGCTGTTGACCTCGGCCAATATTTCATCGAACAGATAACGGCCCTCAACTTGTTCTGACCTGAACTTGGCGCTGGGGTCAAACCCCGCATCCCATAAATGGTGATGGGGATCGCAGATCTTCAGATCCGGTTCTAGGGTCTCCTCTGTCGTCAGCGCCAGCCAGTCATCGGTAAATGCCATGGAGACTTCCTTCCCTTGTTGTGGGGCAGCAGTATGACACATACTGGCGCAAATTTTTTATTAGAGGAGAGGCGGCCATGATAGAGCAGACCTTGGATATTCGTACCAGGGATGGCGATATGGAAACGTTCATTTGCTATCCGGAACGAGGTGGACCTTATCGGGCAATATTTTTGTTGATGGACGCGCCGGGTATTCGCGAAGAGTTGCGCGATATGGCCCGGCGGCTCGCCACGGTCGGTTACCACGTCCTTCTTCCCAACCTCTATTACCGGGCAGGCCGCGACACCATGTACGGTCTGGATGTGCTGGTGGAGGGCAGCGCTGACCATACCGCTATGCGAGCTATCCGCACCAAAATGACTATTCCTCCTGTGATGGAAGACGTGGGCAGCATGATCAACTATGTGGATAACCAGGACCTAGCCAAACCAGGACCTGTTGGTGTGCACGGCTACTGCATGAGCGGGCCTTATGCCCTAGCTGCCGCCGCTCGTCACCCAGACCGGGTAAAAGCCGCCGCCTCGTTTTATGGCACCTGGCTGATCAATGATGCAGAGGAAAGCCCCCACTTGACCTTCGGGCAGGTAGAGGGCGAGGTCTACATCGGTTGTGCTGAACACGATGATCTAGCGCCCCTGGATATGGTTGCGGAATTGCAACACCTATTTGTCAATGCTGGTTCGCCGGGTGAAATCGAGATTTATCCCGGTGTACACCATGGCTTCGCTTTTCCCGGCCGCAAAATTTACGACAAGTTGGCGGCTGAACGCCATTGGGAACGCCTGTTTGCGCTTTACGCCAAGCTCTAGGAGATCCATGGCCGAATACTTGAGCAAAAGACCGTCAATCTGCGAGATTTTCGGTTAAGAACCTCCCCGTTTTAAGGTGTCTCTAAAGTGCGGACTGTTGCTTGACTCTCACGAACCTGGGACCAATTATCCGGCAAAAATCACGATAACGAGTAGGTGGAAATATCCGAAGTGAAATCGGAAGGGACGCATGAATTGGCCGATCTGGAGCGGAATTTTGATCTAATAATTGTCGGTGCGGGTTTCGCGGGTATGTACATGCTACACCGAGCTCGGGGTCTAGGCCTGTCGGCACGGGTGTTCGAGACAGGTAGCGGCGTGGGGGGTACTTGGTATTGGAACCGCTATCCCGGCGCTCGCTGCGATGTAGAAAGTATGCAGTATTCCTATCAATTCGATGAGGATCTGCAGCAGGAATGGCAATGGTCTGAGCGTTATTCCCCACAGCCTGAAATACTGGAGTACGCCAACCATGTTGCTGATCGTTATGGTCTGCGCGCCGACATTCAGTTTAACACAAGGGTTGATTGGGCGCATTTCGATGATGGGACCGGGCGATGGCGCGTCGGCACCAGCGATAAACTTGAATGGACGGCGCAATTTGTGGTCATGGGCACGGGCTGTTTATCGTCCACCAACAAGCCAAATTTTGCCGGCTTGGATGAGTTTCGCGGAGACACCTTTCATACGGGGCAATGGCCTCACAAAGATGTGGATTTTACAGGCAAGCGCGTTGCCGTCATCGGAACGGGCTCATCCGCAATTCAGTCTATTCCTATAATTTCTGGGCAAGCGTCCCATCTGACGGTCTTTCAACGCACCCCCAATTACATGGTGCCGGCCCACAACCGGCCCCTGGATTTGGCTTATGAGGCAGAGGTGAAGGCCGACTACGCTGCCTTACGGGACCGGGCCCGGTTGCGGCCCGGCGGTATAGATATCGAAATAAATTTGGACTCAGCTCTTGAGGCCAACCATCAGGAGCTGCAGGAACGCTTCGAGGAAAAATGGGCCTGCGGCGGCTTCGGATTTATAGGTTCCTATGGTGACCTGATGTTGGATCAGACGGCAAACGATACTGCCGCAGAATTTGTCCGAAATAAAATCCGTGAAATAGTGGATGACCCAAAGGTCGCTGATTTGTTGTGTCCGGACAATGTATTCGGCTGCAAGCGGCTTTGTGTAGACATCAATTACTGGCAAACCTACAACCGGCCGAACGTGACTTTGGTAGACGTTTCGGACGAGTCTATCGAATGTCTGACATCCAAGGGACTACGGTCCAGAGGTGAAGAGTTTGAATTCGACGCTATCGTCTTCGCCACCGGCTTTGATGCGATGACCGGAGCCCTGTTGCGAATAGACATCCGGGGATTGGAGGGGAAAAAGCTGGTCGACAAATGGGTCGAAGGCCCTAAGACCTATCTGGGTCTGTCCATCGCGGAATTCCCAAACTTGTTCACGGTGACGGGGCCTGGAAGCCCCTCGGTCCTTACAAACATGCTGCCATCGATTGAACAGCATGTAGACTGGATTGCGGATTGCATCGCTTATATGCGGCAGAATGGTTTCGAAAGGATTGCTTCCGAGCCGGCGGCGGAAGCGGGCTGGGTAGAACACGTGCGGGAGACGGCGGGTCTTTCTCTGCGCGCTAACTGTAGCTCCTGGTACGTGGGCGCCAATATTCCCGGCAAGCCTCGGGTATTCATGCCCTATATGGGCGGATATCCAGCTTATCTGGAAAAATGCGCCGACGTAGTTGCCAAAGGTTACGACGGTTTTGCGCTCAGCTGAATTAGCCCCTTACGTGCTATGACGAAGAACTCGTCGTTGGCACACACGTCCATTAAGTTCGCCATAGGGTTTGACAGATCAGCAAGATCATCAACGTGCCCCGGCCCGAAGCGGGACCCGGATCGGTCATCGTCGGCCGCGCCCTCAAGAACGTCTGCGACGCGTTCGGGCACAAGTGGAACTGGGATTCAAAGTCTTCTAAGATGATGCCGCTCGACTTCTCGGGGCCCGGCGACTTCTCCTGGAGGGAGCCGCACAGCGAGACCAATAGATAGGAGAGACCTTGAACGGCGCAACCATCCTGGAGACCATGCTGAGGCGCGACCGCGTGGTCGTGATGGGCGCCCTTGGGGTGATCGCCGGCCTGGCCTGGGCCTATATCGGCTACCTAGCCTGGGAAATGCAGGAAATGGGCGGCGGCGGTGCGGTGGGCATCGGCCTCGGTGCCGCGATGCCGCGCATCGAGGCGTGGAACCTGGTCGATCTGGTGACGTTGTTCGTCATGTGGTCGGTGATGATGGTGGCCATGATGCTGCCGGCGGTCTCGGGCATGCTGCTCGCCTTCGCCACCATCAACCGGCGCCGCCGTGAGCGCCACGAGCCTGACGTCGCCACCGCCGTGTTTCTGTGCGGTTACCTCCTGGTGTGGGTCGGGTTCAGTGTCTTGGCGACGCTGGTTCAATGGGGGCTGCAAAGCGCCGCGCTGCTGTCGCCGATGATGGCCGGCACCAGTCCCATCCTCGGCGGCACGTTGCTCATCGCGGCCGGGATATTCCAATGGACGCCGGTCAAGGATGTTTGCCTCGCCCACTGCCGCTCGCCCATGAGCTTCATCTTGTCCGATTGGCGCGAGGGCATCGGCGGCGCCGTGCTCATGGGGCTGCACCATGGAGCGTTCTGTGTCGGGTGTTGCTGGGCGCTCATGGGGTTGTTGTTCGTGGCCGGGGTGATGAACCTGCTGTGGGTTGCCGCCCTCACCGTCTTAGTGGTCATCGAAAAGCTGGCACCGTGCGGCGACATTGTAGGGCGGATCA
>CAXGCE010000162.1:0-5409 GCA_964007795.1 uncultured Alphaproteobacteria bacterium
GCCACCCTTCTCGATGATGCGAACATCCGTTATGCCCGCTTCGACCAACCGTGCGCCCGTAACCAAACCACCGAAACCGCCACCGACAAAGGCAAAGGTTACGTGATCGGTCTTCGGCTCCCGTTCCCGGCGGGGAGTAAAGCTGTCCTCCAAATAGTGAGCGAGCCGACCTTTCAGTTGCAGGTACTGATCATTGCCGTCCGGCCGCAGGCGTTTGTCCCTTTCCTCGCGATATTTTTGCCGTAAGGCTTCTTTGTCGATAGGCTTGTTCAGCTTGGTATCAACGTGCGTCATGATAATTGTCTCTTTGCCGTTCAAAACCAGATATTCGGCAGAGGCGGTAAAATACTATTCCCCGTGATGGGTCAAGCGCGCTATGTCGTATTTCTTAACACTCCAATTTGCAATAATCTCACAATTATGCCCAACGCCTCCCGCGTAGCCACGAACGACCCAACGTTGGGCATTATTTTCATAACCGTCGCGATGACCTGCATTACGGTCAACGATATGATGATCAAGCTGCTGTCTGGCAACTATCCATTGCACCAGATGGTGTTCTTCAGGTCTATCATCGGCATTACTGTCAGCCTTGCCTTGGTTCAGATGGAAGGCGGCTGGCGCATTCTGCGGACGGACAGACCCTGGCTGCACTTGGTTAGAGGTCTACTTCTTGTTGTTGCTAACTTGACTTTTTTTGCCGCTTTGGCAGTCTTACCCCTTGGCGATGCCACGGCACTGTTCTTTGTCGCCCCTCTTTTCATCACCTTGTTATCGATCCCAATTCTGAGAGAAAAAGTCGGCATGCGACGGATCAGCGCGGTGCTGGTTGGTTTTGTCGGCGTCGTCATTGTACAACAGCCTTGGGCGAGTGAAAAATTCAGCGGTTCCCACCGCATCGTCCTGCTGCTACCAGTGATCGCTGCCTTCACCTACGCCGCGTTCCAGATCCTGACGCGCCGGTTGGGCGTGACCGCCAAAGCCTCGGCCTTGGCGGTCTATATCCAGGGGACATTCATTATCGTCAGTGTTGTTTTTTGGATCTTTGCTGGCGATGGCCGGTATGCACAAGGCATGGATGACCCCAGCCTGCAATTTCTTCTGCGCGCCTGGCGCTGGCCCGACCCGGGCGATGGTTATTTGTTCATAGCTCTTGGCGCCCTGTCGGGAATAATCGGCTATTCCATCTCGCAAGCCTATCGTTCGGCCCAAGCCGCCACCATTGCGCCGTTTGAGTATGTCGCTATGCCACTCGCTGTATTCTGGGGCTGGGTCGTTTGGGGCGATTTACCATCCTTTACTGTTTTTTTCGGCATTACCCTGATCATTGGCGCAGGTTTGTATGTTTTCGTACGCGAACGAATACGCGGCCAAGGTATAGTCCAACCGGGACCGCAGAGGTAAGACAGCCAAATGACAGAGTACAAAAGGGAGAAAGCATGACGTCAGAAACCAACAAGGAACTGATCCGCCATATCATGGAGGACGGTTTCAACAAACAGGATATGTCCGTAGTTTATAGTTCGTTTCATGAAGACTATGTGCGCCACGGCCACGGTGTCGCCAGCATGGGTTCGCTAGCAGAGCACGTGGAGGATTTAATCGCCCGACACAAGGCATTTGATGACGCCAAGTTTACCATTCGCAAAATCGTGGCCGATGACGACACCGTAGCGGTGCAATTCGACTTCACAGGGGTACACAGCGGGGATTTCAACGGTGTGCCAGTCTCCGGTAACAAAGTCATCCGCCCAGCAGCAGCATTTTTTACTATTCGCGATGGCAAGGTTTCGGAAGGCACAGTATTTGCCGACGGCGCCGGCTTTTTAGCGCAATTGCAAAGTTGATAAAAGAAATACCAAGCGTAATCTGGAATTTTTCTTTGACCGAAGCCTACCCAGTTTGGAATTGCGACTTAATGAGCTTCTTGCCGCGTTGAACGTTGACAAAAATCACCAACAATCAGAGGATCACGCGCAATGAAACAATAATTATGAGGCCATCAAGGATGTCAGAACCGGATCAAGAATTATTCAATTTGGCCATGTCGGACGAATCCCGTCCGCTTCTTTATGCGGTGAATAAGCATATTGAAGAGAATGTCGCACCGATCACCGACGAATTCTTTGCCCTTAACGAGGAAAAGGAAGACCGTTGGACCTGGCATCCAAGGCAAATGGAATTGCTAGATGGCGCCAAGGCTAAGGCCAAGGAATCGGGACTATGGAATTTTTTCCTGCCCGATGCAGAGACCGGCGAAGGTTTGAACAACTTGGATTATGCCTATATCGCTTCAGAATTAGGCAAATACGCTCTTGCCTCAGAAACCTTAAACTGCAGCGCGCCTGATACAGGTAATATGGAGGTTCTGGAACGGGTTGGAACGCCAGAGCAAAAGGAAAAATGGTTGGAACCCCTGCTGAACGGCGAGATCCGCTCAGCCTATGCCATGACGGAGCCGGGTGTGGCGTCGTCAGACGCCAAGAACATTGAAACACGGGCCGTCTTAGAGAATGGCGAATGGGTCATCAACGGGGAAAAATTCTACATCTCCGGTGCCGGCGATCCCCGCTGTAAAGTCATGATCACCATGGTCAAGACCTCACCAGATGCCCCACCCTCAAAGCAACAATCCCAGATTTTAGTGCCAATTGATACTCCGGGTCTGGAAATCATCGAGGGCATGAAAGTGTTTGGTCAGGACCATGCGCCGCGCGGGCACATGCACTTGCGTTTTAACAATGCGCGCGTACCTGAAGAGAACCTTCTACTGGGCGAAGGACGGGGATTTGAAATCTCGCAGGTTCGTCTGGGACCGGGCCGCATTCATCACTGTATGCGGTCCATCGGCCAGGCAGAGAAAGCCCTGGAGTTAATGGTCAAAAGGGCCGGCGCCAGAGAGGCATTTGGCAAGAAACTAATCAAGCTTGGCAAGAACCTAGAGGTAATTTCCCGCGCACGCATTGAGATCGATGCATGCCGTCTAATGGTGTTGCAGGCAGCCAAGGCCATGGACGTTTTAGGCAACAAGGAGGCCAGGGTCTATGTCTCTGCCGTCAAGGCCATGGTGCCAGAAAAAGTCTGTAATATTATTGATCAGGCCATGCAAATTCATGGCGCCGCAGGGATTTCTCACTGGTCGCCGTTACCGGATATGTGGCACCACCAGCGTCATCTCCGTTTCGCGGACGGCCCAGATGAAGTCCACCACATGGTTGTCGGCAGAGCAGAAGCGCAAAAACACGTGGCCTGGTAGAAACGGTTAATTCGTCAACCTAACCTGAGCGGCCCCGTTGCCGGGACCGCCTACAACCAATTTGCCAAAACAATGCAGTTGCGCGGGCTAAGGCCCGGCGTTATAAACCGCTGCTCTATAGCTCCAAAATCAGTACGGCGCGTCGGAGCGGGCCATTGCCCTGGGTATGCCCGACCGCCAATTCTTTGTGACAATTCCTACATTTGGAGGATCAAAATGCCCAAGTTGAAGACCAAGTCGAGCGTGAAAAAGCGCTTTCGACTAACGGCGACCGGCAAGGTACGGCGTCAGCAAGCCGGCAAACAGCACGGCATGATCAAACGCACCAACAAGCAGATCAGAGAACATCGCGGCTCCAAGATCATGTCAGACGCGGATGCCAAGTTCATCAAGAAATTCATGCCGTACGGCTAAGGCGAGTAGAGAGATAAAATGGCACGTGTAAAACGCGGCGTGACCTCTCACGCCAAACACAAAAAAGTTCTGGCGCAGGCCTCAGGCTATCAAGGTCGACGCAAGAACACCATCCGAGTTGCCAAGCAGGCGGTGGAAAAGGCAGGGCAATATGCCTACCGTGACCGTCGCGTACGCAAGCGCACTTTTCGGGCACTGTGGATCCAGCGGATTAACGCGGCAAGCCGGGAGCATGGCGTCAATTACGCACGATTTATGAGCGGCCTCAAACAGGCGGGCATTGAGATCGATAGAAAAGTCCTGGCTGATCTCGCCGTCCGCGAGCCTGAGGCGTTCAAGGCCCTGGTAGAACAGGCAGAGGCTGCGCTGGCAGCCTAAGCCTGTAATTCGGACCTTCGATCTTAAGATCGGTCCCATGCAAATTTATAGTTACGAAATTGGGGCCCGTCCAAAGATGGTCCCAATTTTGTTTCAATCCAACTACGCATCAAGCGTGGGAAAGTGACATCATGACGACGGATATTCAATCTTTGCAGGACGAGTTACTGGCCGATGTGGCCGCCGCCTCCGATTTGGCTGGGCTGGAATCCGTACGTGTCACTGCCTTGGGCAAGAAAGGACGTATAACGGCGCAAATGAAGGGCCTAGGCCAACTAGCGCCGGAAGAACGCCGGGATGCTGGCGCCGCCCTGAACAAGGTGAAGGAGGCCGTCGCTGCCGCGATTGAAGCAAGAAAAGAATATTTGCACGAGACTGAACTGGAGGAACGCCTAGCAACAGAAAGTATCGACGTCACCCTGCCAGTTCGACAACAACCACAAGGGCGTATACATCCGATCAGCCAGGTGATGGACGAAATTGCCGCCATCTTTGCAGATATGGATTTTACCATCGCCGAAGGTCCTGACATCGAAGATGATTTCCATAATTTTACCGCCCTGAACATCCCACCTGAACATCCAGCCCGGCAGATGCAGGATACCTTCTATTTGCCTGAGCGCGATGATGGCATGCCCATGGTACTGCGCACACACACCTCGCCGGTGCAAATTCGGACCATGCAGGAAAGCCCGCCTCCTCATCGCATCGTGGTACCCGGTCGCACGTACCGCTCGGATTCGGACCAGACCCACACCCCAATGTTTCATCAAATCGAAGGCCTGGTGATAGACAAGGACATCCATATGGGTCACCTCAAAGGTACGCTGCAGGCATTCTGCGAGGCCTTCTTCGAGGTCGAGAACCTACGCATCAATTTCCGACCCAGCTATTTCCCCTTCACGGAACCCTCGGCTGAAGTGGATATTGGCTGTTCCTATGATGGCGGCGAAATCCGCATCGGCGAAGGCGATGATTGGCTGGAGATCCTGGGCTGCGGCATGGTCAATCCGAGGGTCTTGGAGGCCTGCAATGTCGACCCGACCGTTTGGCAGGGCTTTGCCTGGGGTATGGGGATCGACCGTATCGCAATGTTGAAATACGGCATCCCTGACCTGCGCGCTTTTTTTGACTGTGACCTGCGCTGGTTGCGTCATTATGGCTTCATGCCATTGGACGTACCCACCATGTCTGGGGGCCTGTCAAGATGAAGTTCACGCTGTCCTGGCTTAAGGATCACCTTGAAACTGACGCTACACTGGCCGAGATCACAGACAAGCTGACCGCAATTGGCTTGGAGCTTGAACACGCTGAAGACCGCGCCACGGATCTGGCTCCATTCACTGTGGGTTACGTTGTCG
>CAXGCE010000163.1:0-5369 GCA_964007795.1 uncultured Alphaproteobacteria bacterium
AATCGAATTTGGCGCCTAGGTTTTCCGTTTCCCAGATGATCGCGCGATTATTTAGCAAGTCCACGACGCCGGCAAAATCAGATTCTGTGCCGACAGGCAGCTGCAACACCAGAGGTGCCGCTCCCAGGCGCTCCACCATCATATCGGCGCAGCGATAGAAGTCCGCGCCCGTGCGGTCCATCTTGTTAACGAAGCAGATACGGGGAACGTTGTATTTGTCAGCCTGGCGCCAAACAGTTTCAGACTGCGGTTCGACACCAGCAACAGAGTCAAACACTGCGACCGCGCCGTCAAGGACGCGCAAAGAACGCTCCACCTCGATAGTGAAGTCCACATGACCTGGGGTGTCTATGATATTTATACGATGATTAAGCCAGTCACAGGTGGTTGCGGCGGAGGTGATAGTGATGCCGCGTTCCTGCTCCTGCTCCATCCAGTCCATAGTAGCGGCGCCATCATGGACTTCGCCGATGCGGTGGCTGCGGCCCGTATAATAGAGGATACGTTCTGTGGTGGTGGTCTTGCCGGCATCGATGTGTGCCATGATGCCGATATTTCGGTATCGTTCGAGGGGAGTACTACGAGCCATCGTCAGAAATTCCTTTGAGCCGCGACCGCCGTCCTACCAGCGGTAATGGGAGAAGGCCCGGTTCGCCTCCGCCATGCGGTGGGTATCTTCCCGTTTTTTCACGGAACTGCCGCGCGCATTGGCTGCATCAAGTAGTTCGCCGGACAGGCGTTCCACCATGGTATTTTCCGAACGGGACCGCGCCGCCGCGATCAACCAACGAATAGCCAAGGCCTGGCTCCGGTCAGCGCGGACTTCTACCGGCACTTGATAGGTGGCACCACCGACACGCCGGGATCGGACTTCAATGGACGGTTTCACATTTTCCAGAGCTTGATGGAAGGTTTGTACGGGATCTTGACGTGCCTTTTCCTCAATCTGGTCGAGTGCACCATAAAGTGTTTTCTCCGCCACCGATTTTTTGCCGTGCACCATCAGGCTGTTCATGAACTTAGTCAACACCCGGTCACCAAATTTCGCGTCGGGCAGAATTTCGCGCTTTTCCGCGCGATGTCGCCTGGACATATTTTTCCTCCCCTATTTCGGACGCTTGGCGCCGTATTTGGAGCGGCGCTGGCGGCGGTCCTTGACGCCTTGGGTGTCCAGCACGCCGCGAATGACATGGTAGCGCACACCTGGTAAGTCCTTCACTCGGCCGCCCCGGATCATGACCACCGAATGTTCCTGAAGGTTATGGCCTTCGCCAGGAATATAGGAAGTCACTTCGTAGCCATTGGTCAGGCGCACGCGGGCAACCTTACGCAAGGCTGAATTCGGCTTCTTTGGCGTAGTGGTATAGACCCTGGTGCAAACCCCACGCTTTTGCGGACAGGCCTCGAGGGCTGGCACCTTGTTGCGAATTTTAGGCTTTTGCCGCGGCTTGCGGATCAATTGGTTGATCGTCGGCATGCGCTATAGGTCCTTTAGACTATGTCTACATATTCGTTCGAGTTCGATCAAAGACAAAACGAACACGGCCGCGCGGTCTCGGTTCAAAAAAGTGCCGTCGTACAATCCTTGAAGTGCTTTCGCTTACTGCGATGCGCTTCCGCACAACGGGGTGGTCAGCCGAACATACGGCCCTGCCCAGATCCGACTAGACCAAATAATCAAACGCGTTAGCGATGTCTTCCTTAGCTCCTGCCACAGTGTTTAGCCGCGAATGACACACCGAATATGCGCCGCGCCATCCGGAACACCGGCTACCACCTGCCGCGAAATGGTTGGCGGATACTATTTATGCACCCCCACCGCGTCAACCGAAAAATAGCGCCGTATTAGCTTTTTTTTGCACTGCACCAATGCCGGTTTTTCTCGGATTTCCGACAATTTCGACCCCAGGGTGGGGTCATGACGAAAAAGCCAGCATCAGCACGATGCCGACGCCGGCTAATTCAAACCATATTGGGGACGCTAGTCGTCGCCAGAGGCGACCTCCATCTCCTCACCCTCAGGCAAGGCGTCAGGACGGGCATCCTCGATTTCGGCGTCCCGTTCCTGGGCGATGCGGCGCAGTTCGTTCAAGTGCGCGCCAGTGCCCGCCGGGATCAACCGGCCGACAATAACGTTCTCCTTCAAACCGACCAGATCATCCGCCTTGCCCACTACAGCTGCCTCGGTCAGGACACGGGTCGTCTCCTGGAACGAGGCAGCCGAAATAAAGGAGCGGGTCTGCAGCGAAGCCTTGGTAATGCCAAGTAAGACCGGCGATGCCGTCGCGGGTTTTCGACCCTCGGCGACATCACGGGTGTTGACTTCCTCCAACTCTACCCGGTCAACCTGCTCACCCTTCAGGAAGGTGGTTTCGCCGGCATCCTCGATTTCCACCTTTTGCAACATCTGGCGGACGATTACTTCAATATGCTTATCGTTGATCTTCACGCCTTGCAACCGGTAGACCTCCTGGATCTCATTGACTAGATAGGCCGCCAATGCTTCGATACCCTGCACTTTCAAAATATCGTGCGGCGCGGGATTACCATCTAGCAGGTATTCGCCCTTGCGAATGAAATCGCCTTCCTGCACCGTGATATGCCGGCTCTTGGGCACCAAATATTCCGTAGGCTCGATGCTTTCGTCTTCGTGCCGGACGATAATGCGGCGCTTAGTCTTGTAATCCCGGCCAAACTCCACATAGCCGTCGCTTTCTGAAATGATGGCATGATCCTTGGGGCGACGCGCTTCGAACAATTCTGCCACCCGCGGTAAGCCGCCGGTGATGTCTCGCGTCCGGGCCGATGCCATGGGAATACGGGCCAGCACGTCTCCAGCATGCACGAGGCTACCGTCATCCACCGACAAAATTGCATCGGGGGGCAGGAAATAACGGGCTTCCATATCGTTGGGCAACATGACAACTTCGCCCTTCTTGTCGCGAAGTGTGATACGGGGTCGAAGTTCCGTATCCTTCTTGCCGCCACGATGATCCACCACTACCCAATAGGAAATACCCGTTGCCTCGTCGGTCTCCTCCCGCATGGTTGTGGCTTCCACCAAGTCGCGGTAGTTCACGACGCCATCTCGCTCGGTCATGATTGGCCGAGTATAGGGATCCCATTCCGCTAGCTTATCCCCCTTGACCACCTCGTCGCCATCATCCACCATCAGGCGGGCGCCGTACGGGATACGATAGCGGGCTCGTTCCCGGTCGTTGGAATCGAGCAACAGCAGCTCCATAGCTCGGCCCATGGCAACCAATCGGTCGGTGGAATCCGTCAACACATCACGGTTTTCAATGCGTGCTGTGCTGTCATAGGACGCCTCAATCGAGGACTGGTTGGCAACCTGCGCCGTACCACCGATATGGAAAGTGCGCATGGTTAGTTGCGTGCCCGGCTCGCCGATGGATTGCGCGGCGATAACACCGATGGCCTCGCCCACGTTAACCGAGGTGCCCCGGGCCAGATCTCGGCCGTAACATTTGCCGCAGACGCCCGCTTGGCTCTCGCAAGTCAGGACCGAACGGATCAGCAGGGACTGGACACCAGCCTGCTCGAGAATTTCCGCTTCTACCTCCTCAATAACAGTGCCACCGGGGATTAATACATTGTCAGTCACCGGATTGATCACATCAACTGCAGCAGTGCGGCCCAGGACACGCTCGGACAACGAGGATACGACATCGCCACCTTCAATTACCTCCTTGATGGTGATGCCCACATCGGTGCCACAATCATCCTCTACGATCGTGCAATCCTGAGCAACATCTACCAAACGCCGTGTCAGATAACCGGAATTCGCAGTTTTCAAGGCTGTGTCGGCAAGGCCCTTGCGTGCACCGTGGGTGGAGTTGAAATACTCCAATACCGAGAGACCTTCCTTGAAATTAGAAATAATTGGCGTCTCGATAATCTCGCCCGATGGCTTTGCCATCAAACCCCGCATACCAGCCAGTTGCTTCATTTGGGCAGCGGAACCACGGGCGCCAGAATGAGCCATCATCCAAATGGAATTGATATTGCCATCGTCCTGCCCCATGGAAGAGATCATATTCATCATTTCGTCCGCTACCTTGTCAGTGCACTGGGCCCAAGCGTCGACCACTTTATTGTATTTCTCACCCTGGGTAATTAGGCCGTCCTGATACTGCTGCTCATATTCCTTGACAAGATCGCGAGTCTCATCGACAAGGATTTCCTTGCTTTCCGGCACGACCATGTCGTCCTTGCCGAAAGAAATTCCTGCCAGACACGCATGACGAAAGCCCAATTCCATAAGCTTATCGGCAAAAATCACTGTATCCTTCTGACCGCAATGACGATAGATCTCATCAATGATTTGGCTAATCTCTTTCTTAGTAAGCAGGCGGTTGATCAAATCAAATGGCACCTTGGGGTCACGGGGAAAAATATTCGCAATCATCATCCGGCCAGCAGTGGTTTCCACCAACCGAGTCACCGGCTCGCCATTCTCGTTCACGGTGTCGTAACGTGCCCTGATCTTAGAATGCAAGGCAATTGACCCTGCTTCCAAGGCCAGCTCAATCTCAGCCACATTGGCGAAAGCCATTCCTTCGCCGGGTCCACCTGTGATCTCCGTTGTCAGAAAATAAATGCCCAGAACGATATCCTGTGACGGCACGATGATTGGTTTGCCGTTAGCGGGAGAAAGGATATTGTTTGTTGACATCATCAAGACCCGCGCTTCCAGCTGCGCCTCTAGGGAAAGCGGTACGTGCACTGCCATCTGGTCGCCATCGAAGTCCGCGTTAAAGGCGGCGCAGACGAGGGGGTGCAATTGGATCGCCTTGCCTTCGACTAATATTGGCTCGAACGCCTGGATGCCCAGTCGATGTAAGGTAGGGGCCCGGTTCAGCATGATGGGATGTTCGCGGATCACCCGTTCCAGGATATCCCAAACCTCCGGACGCTCCTTCTCCACCAGCTTCTTGGCCATCTTCAGGGTGGCGGCAGTGCCGTCCACCTCCAAATTCGAGTAGATGAAGGGCTTGAATAGTTCCAAGGCCATCTTTTTCGGCAAGCCACATTGATGCAGCTTCAATTCTGGCCCAACGACGATGACAGAACGGCCGGAATAGTCCACGCGCTTGCCTAGCAGGTTTTGGCGGAAACGGCCTTGTTTACCCTTTAGCATATCTGCCAGGGACTTCAGAGGCCGCTTGTTGGCGCCCGTGATGACCCTGCCACGGCGACCGTTGTCAAACAGGGCGTCGACGGATTCCTGCAACATGCGTTTTTCATTGCGGACAATGATGTCCGGTGCCTTCAATTCGATCAGGCGCTTCAAACGATTGTTGCGGTTGATCACACGGCGATACAGATCGTTGAGATCCGAGGTCGCG
>CAXGCE010000164.1:0-5319 GCA_964007795.1 uncultured Alphaproteobacteria bacterium
AGCCATATGTGGGCCTGGCATGAAGACTGGTCTGACCTGGTGCATCCCCTGGCCTCTGTCATCGACACGCCCCTGCCCCGTCCCGAAAATTTCGTGGATATTATGCTGGATAGTGCGGCGCCGTGGGTAGCCCTGTACGAGGGTGAAAACATCGAACGCTTCCCCGAATATCCCGCAGAAAGCATTGAGGCTTGGCACAAACGCCTCGGTGTCTGGGACGGCTAGCGTTGGCTAGAGGGCTGACACCGTTCGGCGAACGGGTTCGCGATTTACGGCGGGCTCATGGCGTCAATCAGAAAGAAATGGCACGGGATCTGCAAATCTCCGCTGCGTACCTTTCGGCTCTGGAGCGGGGTAAACGGGGCCGGCCATCACCCATCTTGGTGGATCAGATATGCGGCTATTTTTACATCATCTGGGACGAGGCAGATGCCCTGCGCCGGTTGGCAAAGTTGAGCCATCCGCGGGTAGTCATCGACACCAGCCAATGTGAAGCCGAGGCGACGGAGCTGGCCAATCGATTGGCAGAAAAAATTACCAAACTTCCGCTGGTTAAGGTGAAAAAGATGCTAGATCTGATGACCGATGCTTAGGAACGTAATGCGATGACGAAAATATTTGGTGATTATGATCAAGCGGGTCTGGATGCAGAGTACGACAACCGCGCCAAGGTTCCCAACACTCTTGCCATGCTGGCGGGCTTTGCCGAGCGTAGCGTGGATACTCGGAAAAGCGTGGCAGGTCACTTAGGCATAGCGTTCGGCTCAGATGCTGAGGAGACCCTGGATATATTCCTTCCAACTAATTCTAGTGGCGGTCCGGCGCCGATCCAGTTTTTCATCCATGGCGGCTATTGGAAGATGATGACAAAGGAAGACTTTTCCTATGTCGCCTGCGCCTTCACGCCAAAGGGTTGCGCTACAGCGGTGGTTAACTATGGCCTAATTCCCAGCATCGACATGGATGAACTGGTACGCCAATGCCGGGCCGGACTGGGGTGGGTCTACCGGAATGCGGAAAGCTTCGGCGGCGATCCTGACCGTATTTTCATCTCGGGTCATTCCGCAGGCGGCCATTTGGTGGCTATGATGATGGCCACACACTGGCCCGGTTTTGATGCTCAATCGCCCGCGTTGCCCAGGGATTTGATTAAGGGTGGCTGCGGCATATCCGGCTTATATGATTTGGAACCGATCCGACTATGTTTTCTGAATGAAGATTTGAAATTGAGCAAGAAGGAGGCCGACCGAAACAGTCCCGTGCAATTATGCCCTGCCGGACCGGCTCCGTTGGTGTTGGCCGTTGGTGGCGAAGAGGGACCCGAATATCTCCGCCAATCTGAAGATTTGGCAGCGGCCTGGCGGCACCATGGTATTGATGTGGATGTGGTGGTACAGGAGGGGCATGATCATTTTACGATCGTTGAGCAATTGTTGGTCGCGGACAGTAAGCTGAGTAAAATGATTTTGAACCAAATGGGTTGCGCCACCTGAAAGTTGCTTTGTGGGTGTTTGATGCCCAGGCCCAAGACGGTGACTATTCAAAACCGCTGTCAAAATGGGCCCAACGCATGCCGCTAGAAAGTGTAGTTGGTAAGTTAACACAAACATGTCCACGAGGCGCATTCGTGCTCATTTCGAACATTGATTCACCCTTTCGTCCCGGTCCAAGATGGGTGGGACGGTGAGGCATTAACGTAACGGGGCGCTTATACCGGTTTCAGAAATAGGTGATCACATGACGGACCACTTGGGAGCCTATATTCAACATGATGACGTCAGCCTCCCGCCCCTTGGCGATGGACCGTTGTCGGGCCTGACCTTTGCGGTTAAGGATTTATTCGACATCGCTGGCCACGTTACGGGCGCGGGTAGTCCAGATTGGCTGGCCAGTCATAGTGCGGCAACAGTGACTGCCTCGTCGGTGACGAAATTGCTGAAGGCAGGCGCTGCGATGGTGGCCAAGGCACAGACGGACGAAATGGCCTTTTCTATCACCGGCCAAAACGCTCATTACGGCACGCCACAAAACATCAATGCGCCGGGGCGTATACCGGGAGGTTCTTCTTCCGGCTCTGCGGCGGCAGTGGCTGGGGGATTGGTCGATTTTGCCTTGGGGTCGGATACAGGCGGATCGGTGCGCATGCCGGCCAGTTTCTGTGGCATATACGGCATTCGCACCACCCAGGATAGGGTGCCTGTGGATGGCGTTCATCCTCTGGCCCCCTGTTTCGATACCGTTGGGTGGTTTAGCCGAAGTGGCGAATTACTTCAGAGTATCGGTCGGGTGCTATTGCCTGATGCCGGTCTGGCACCGACGCTAGGAGATCTACTAATTGCAAATGATTGTTTTGCTTGTCTGGAGGATGGGGACCGCGCTGCCCTGAATATAGCTGTGAACCGAATCGCGGAATTTTTCTCTGGACAGGGAGAAGTGAATATCAGCGATGATGGGCCCGACAAGTGGATGCCGCATTTTCGTACGCTACAGATGGCTGATGTATGGCAGGCACATGGCGATTGGATTGAACGGGTCAAGCCAAATTTCGGTCCAGGCGTGGCGGAACGATTTGCTATGTCGGCGACTATTGTCCCGGCGGATGTAGTAGCGAGCCGCCTGGTACAAGATAAGGTACGCCAACGCATGTCTGAGTTATTGGGGAGTGGCGATATTCTTTGTCTGCCGACCGCCCCGGGAATCGCCCCGTTGCAGCAAACATCAGAAGCGGCCTTGGACGATTTTCGTTGGCGGGCCATGGGCCTGACCTGTGTCGCAGGATTGTCTGGCTGCCCGCAAGTAAATCTGCCCTTGGCCCATGTAGATAATTGTCCATTAGGCCTATCTCTGATGGCCGCGCCGGGCAACGATGAGGCCTTGCTAAATCTGGCAGCGGAGATTGCGCCTTAGCGTGAAATTCACTAAGAACTAAGCAATGGCAGCTATCGGGTGTTCGGTGTGCTTGAGCCTAACAAATTTTACTCGCTTTCTCTTGGACGGTTGGCAACACGACTTGACCGCGTCCCCGTCAAGCATTCTACCTGCGAATAGATGGCCAGTGCAGTAAAGCGTGTCGCCCTATGCGGTGTGATCCTGGAAAGCAATGCATTTTCCCCCGTTGCGGTGGAAGGTGATTTTCACCAGGAGTTGTATATAGAAGGCAAAGAATTATTGGCGGAGGCGCGCAAACCGGTATCCATTGTGCCGCGAGAGATGGCCTCGTTCGTGCAAACCATGGATGCGACGGGGTCTTGGCAGCCGGTGCCACTACTTCTGACGGGCTGTCCGCCCTGGGGTCCCATTGATAGTACATTCTTCCAGAACTGCGTGTCGGAAATTGTTGACGGGTTAGAGGATGCGGGAAACCTGGATGGTGTTTACATCGCGAATCATGGGGCCATGGTGGCAACCGATGACGGTGATCCTGACGGCACCTTAATGGCTGCGGTGCGTCGGGTCGTGGGAATTGGGACGGCCGTGATCGCCACGCTGGACCTGCACGCCAATCTGTCTCCAGCCATGGTCGAGGCGACGGATAGCATCATTGGCTATCAGACCAATCCGCACGTGGATCAAGTTCAGCGTGGTGAAGAGGCGGCGTTGTTGATGCGCAAGATGTTTGATGGCTTGCATCCAGTCCAGGCCATGATCCGCCTCCCCTTAGTGCCGCCCAGCACAACCTTACTGACTGCGGAAGGCCCATACGGTGATTTGATCAACTACGCCCAGCGCCGGGAACGGGAGGAAGCAGGAGACATCACCAACGTTTCGGTGTTCGGCAATTTTGCATTTTCTGACACATTTAAAAACGGCCTATCCGTGGTGGTTACGGCCCGAAACGACCAGACCAGAGCTCAGGATTTGGCAAACGAGATCGCTGCCCGGGCCTGGGATAACCGGGCCGCCTTCAGCCGCCAGATGATGTCCATAGAAGATGCCGTTGCTCTGGCTCTAGATGAGGACCGCCAACCGGTGATCTATTCGGACGCAGGCGATAATCCCGGCGGCGGTGGCGAGGGACGCACAACCTGGCTGTTGTCGGCTTTGGTGTCGGCGGGAGCTAAACGTGTCTTATTCGGCTCGTTTTCCGACCAAGAATTAGCGGCGGAGTCGCATAATTTAGGAGAGGGAGCGAAGTTCGACGCCGTATTCAGTCGAACCGGTGACACGGAATTTTCGAAACGCTTTTCGGTCCCAGCAGAAGTTTTGGCCCTGCATCAAGGTGACGTAGTAGGCAGACTCGGCATCTACAAGAGCCGAAAACTAAATTTAGGGCTCTGCGCGGCACTTCGCATTGGTGGCGAATGCGGTATTACCGTCACGGTTATTTCGGTTCGCAAGCAAAACGCTGATCCAGTGTTTTTTGAAATGTTCGGCCTGGATATTGCCCGGGCGCATACGGTGTGCGTAAAATCCCGGGGCCACTTTCGGGCCGGGTATATTCCCTGGTTTCCAGCGGAACGGGTTTATGAAGTGGATACTCCCGGTCTAACATCACCTGTTCTTAGTCGGTTCACCTGGCGCAACCTGCCCCGTCCCGTTTATCCCTTGGATCTGAATACGACCTGGCTGCCGCCCGATTAGAAGGACCGGAAGAGGTTTATTATATCGCCATCACATCCGCTTCCAAACAAAAGGATTCTCTTCAGGCTCTCCCCAAAGGGCCTCGCAACAACTGCCCCGGTAGAGCGCCGGTATGTTGGTTGTCCCGAAGAACAACCTGGCCGTTAATCACCGTGGCGGAAATACCGTCAGCCATTTGTTTCAGGCGTTGGGCCCCTGCCGGCAGGTCGTAGACCACGGTAGGCATGCAGGGACCGATGGTGTCAGGGTCGAAGACTACAATGTCAGCCGCCATGCCCTCTCGTAATAGGCCACGGTCGTGAAAGCCCCAGTTGGTGGCCGTGTCATAAGTGATCATGCGTACCGCCTGTTCCAGCGTGAATTCTTGGCGCTCGCGCACCCAATAACTCAAGAGATGGGTCTGTAGGGAACTATCCATGATCTGGCTGACATGGGCGCCACTGTCCGAGAAGGTCACGCATGAACGGGGATGCTTCATGACCGCTAGAGCGGCATCTTCATCCTCGTTGGAAATCGGCTGGCGAAAGAAAACTTGAAGGTCGTTTTCCAACGCGATGTCGATCATCGCCTCTACCGGACTGGTGCCGCGTTCGGCGGCGATGTCCTTGAGGGTGCGGTGTGGCCAGGTGGCCTTGTCCATAAGATAAAAATAGTCCCATTCCGGGGGGCGAGCCTCGCCGCCCGTGACTGTTTTGTTGGATGGCCCACTCTGGGCTGCCTCGATTAGCCTGCGCTTCA
>CAXGCE010000165.1:0-5259 GCA_964007795.1 uncultured Alphaproteobacteria bacterium
AATCTGGGCTGGGGGCCGTGAGGTATTTGTCCCAGCCCTTGGCATCTAGAACCTGAAGTGGGGTTTGGGTCAGCCGGTGGCAGGCATGTTAGCCTACAGGTTTGGAACGGCCAAAATAGATACCGTCAGTGGTTTCCGATGCCTTGGTCCGGTTAAGAATCAATAAGATAATCACTGCCCTATGAAAGGTAGCGAATCTGCCAAGCGAAATTAAAGCGGTAGTTACCACTGCCCCGCAATTTTCCAACGGCACTTGGTCGGAATTATAAAAAAACTAGTTAAGCGATGCCAATCCCGCATACCCGATCTCCACGACTATGCACTAGAAGCCTTGCAGGAAAATCTTAACCCCAACTTGTACCAATATCGCTCAACCAGAATCAACACTAACTAACTGTTCACGACAATTTACACGAGCAACCAGTTTCCTACTGGCCTAATGGCATATAGCTTCTTATCATTCAGCCATGGCGGCATTTTCAGGCATTGCGGCGGCTTTTCTGATCCTAGTGGCGTCCACGGGGCTTTCATGGGCGGATCAGAAGGACCCTCGGCTGGATAAATTGTTTGTTGAACTGCAAGAAACCGACAACCCTCAAAAGGCGCGGTTGATCGAAAGATCAATATGGAGCATTTGGGTGGCAAGCGACAGCCCGACATTGGAGTTGCTCATGAACCGCGTAATCATGCGTATGGGCAACCAGGAATACGGCGAAGCCTTGCGTCTTCTCGACGCCATCGTAACAATTTCCCCAGAATACGCGGAAGGGTGGAACAAACGCGCTACCGTCTATTATTTGTTGGGCCGGCACGAGGACTCCATCTCAGATGTCGAGAAGACCTTGGATCTTGAGCCGCGCCATTTTGGCGCTCTGAGCGGCCTTGGCCTTATTTATAATCGCCTCGACGAAGATGCAGCAGCATTGGATGCCTATGAACGGGCACTAAAGGTCAACCCACATCTCGGCCAGGCCAAACAGGAAGTGATACGCCTCCGCGGCAGAATAAAAGGCAAGAGAATCTAATACAAATTCGGGCACCATTGTCCCGTTTAATCCAAAATAATCGCGCCTCAGTGCAGCAGCTCGGGCCCACGGATGCGCCTTATCTTAGCTCCTTTGCCTGCTCCTCCTTCAGCAATTCGTTGATAATCGCGAAGACGTTAAAACAATTCTTACCAAATCCATCAATAACCCGAGTAAAGCAGGCAACCCTTGCTTTCGTAGCTTCAACAATCGCCCAAGTCAGTCGCACCGCTGTCTTGGACCCAATCTCCGCTAACACCACTGTTGTCAAAATCACGCGTAGCCAGTTGGCAGCATTGCGCCCTCTAACAACTTCCTCGCTGAGTTCAATCCATAATACCCGGCAGTGGATTATCGCACCAGAATGTCCGCTAAATTAGCTGGATCTTACCTTTATTATTTTAAGGCCACACCTACGGAATCCAGGCTATCCGCAGGCTGTTGGTGGCGCCTGGCGTGCCGAAAGGTACCCCGGCAGTAATCACCAGCCGGTCGCCAGTGGCGGCGATACCCCGGTCTACGGCAGCGCGACAGGCCAAATCCACCATGTCGGTAAAGCTGGAGGCATCCACGCTGTGCACACAACTCAATCCCCAAGCTACCGACAGACGTCGGGCGGTGATCTGCCTTGGCGTCAGGACAAGGATGGGCACTGGCGGCCGTTCGCGAGCCGCGCGCAAAGCGGTGGACCCGGAAGTCGTGTACGTCACGATGGCGGATGCCGAGATCGTAACTGCCACCTGCCGGGCCGCCGCCGTTATGGCATCTGCAGATGTTGCCTCGGGATCAGCGTGCTGGCCATCCATGATGCTGCGATAACCATGGTCGCCTTCCACCTTAGCCGCCACGCGGCTCATGACTTCTACGGCCTGGCGCGGATAGGTCCCGGCCGCCGTTTCACCCGACAGCATGACGGCGTCTGTGCCATCATAGACCGCTGTGGCTACGTCCGAGACCTCTGCTCGCGTGGGCACTGGAGCAGCCACCATGCTCTCTAGCATTTGTGTCGCAACCACCACCGGCTTACCGGCGCGCCTAGCCCGGCGGATGAGATCTTTTTGCAATGCCGGCACTTGCTCCACCGGTAATTCCACGCCCAAATCGCCTCGTGCCACCATGATGGCGTCCGCCAATTCAATAATTTCGTCGATCTGATGTAGGGCCGCTGGTTTCTCAATCTTAGCCATGATCGCCGCGCGTCCGGCAATCAAACGGCGCGCCTCGGCAATATCGTCAGGTCGCTGAACAAAGGACAAGGCCACCCAATCGATACCCGCATCAAGGGCAAACCGCAAATCAGCCTGGTCCTTTGCCGTCATAGCGCCCATGGGCAGTAGAACGTGGGGCAGATTGACGCCCTTGCGATCGCTCAACCGGCCACCCATAACTACCCTGCAATCGGCATAATCCGCGCCGCATTTGCTCACGGTAAGACGCAGCCGGCCATCGTCGATTAACAGATCCATGCCATCCTCAAGGGCAGCGAAGACTTCAGGATGGGCCAATTGCGCCCGCCGTCTATCGCCCGGCCGGTCCTCTAGATCGAAACGATAAGCTTGGCCCGCCTGCAGTTCCGTCGCGCCGCCCTCTATGACGCCAATGCGGAACTTCGGACCCTGTAAGTCAGCCAGGACCCCAATACTTGCGCCAGTGTCAGCCTCAACCGCCCGGATCGCTGTCAGCCGGTCCTTATGATCCTTATGGTCGCCGTGACTAAAATTCAGTCTAAACAGATCGGCGCCGGCCTGGTGTAGGTTGGAAATCATATCCGGATCGCTACTGGCCGGCCCCAATGTAACAACGATCTTGGTCGAACGATTTCGCAACATTCCCGCAGCTTACACGGGATCAATCAATATTGCGCGGAAGTCATTAACATTGGTCAATGTCGGACCGCTGATCAGCAGACTACCTATCCCAGCGAATAAGTTATAGGCATCGTTGTTGGCCAGCAGGGTGGTTGGGTCCAATCCCGCAGCCTCGGCCCGAGCTAGAGTATCAGGCAATACGTATGCTCCTGCATTATCTTCTGTACCGTCGATACCATCTGTATCAGCCGCTACAGCATGAATGCCATCACAGCCTCCCAAGGCAAGCGCCAGACCGGCAAGATATTCCACATTGCGGCCCCCCCGTCCGTGCCCCTGTATCGTGACTGTTGTCTCCCCACCAGAAAGCAAGGCAATTCCGCCGCCGCCTTCACGCCGAGCCAAGGCCATGGTTCCATGTTCGGCACCAAGTTCCCGTGCTTCGCCCTCCAGATTATCCCCCAGAATTTCCACCCGGTAACCAGCTTTGGAGGCAACACTCGCGGCGGCGGCCAACGATTGGGCCGGTGTCGCAATCAGGGTAGTCTGACAATTGGCTAGCCGAGGATCGCCGGGTTTTACCGTTTCCCGCTTAGCCGCAGCTAGATGGCGCATGACCGCTACAGAGGGCGTGATATTATAGTTCGCTAGTATCCGCCGCGCTTGTGCAAATGTTGACGGATCAGCAACCGTTGGGCCCGAAGCTATAATTGCAGGGTCGTCGCCCGGCACGTCGGAAATCAGCAGACTGACCACACGCGCCGGCGCGGCCGCTGCAGCCAACCAACCTCCCTTTATGGCCGAAAGATGCTTGCGCACCACATTCATCTGGTCGATGGAGGCGCCGCACCGAAGTAGAGCCTCATTAACCGACTGTTTGTCGGACAATTTAAGCCCCGGACACGGCAAACTCAAAAGCGATGAACCACCGCCAGAAATCAGGGCTAGCAACAAATCACCTTCACCGAGCGTTTCCGCCATAGCGCGGATGCGGAATGCAGCCTGTTCGCTGGCCGCGTCTGGGACGGGATGGGCGGCTTGCACCACCTCTATACGGTCTGTAGGAACGACATGGCCGTAGCGGGTTACCACCAGGCCCTCAACATCTGCCGGCCATTGTTCTTCAACGGCTCGGGCCATACTAGCAGCCGCTTTGCCAGCACCCAGGACCACAGTACGCCCTTTAGGCCGGGTCGGCAAATTAGCCGCCAGGCAATGCCTCGGGTCCGCGGCTGCAACGGCGGCCTCAAAAAGCTTATTCAATAGGATGAGGCGGTTCTTCGTCACGACGTTCGCACGGCAACCTGATTAACCAACCAATTCTGGACAAAGTATAGGTCAATAGTCGTGCCTTGGCCAAGGATGCCGTCCATCGCCGATCCGCTGCCGTTCGGGCGGAATTGCGAAAAACCATAGGGGGAAATGCTCGCGTAGAGTGTCATCTGGGCTCCTGTCCGATACGCGTCCTTTATGGGATGCTCTCGCTTGAAGTCCTCTTCAAATATTTCAAACCTAGCAATCTCCAAACTGTTATCAAAAAGAGTAAATTCCAAAGTTTGACAAACATGGGGAGTTATTCAATAGCCTGTTAGTCTTCCTCACCACTTTGTGAGTCTTGCTCCGTACCGCCAAGTTTGGCCGCCAGGGCCGCCTCCATGAACCCGTCCAAATCGCCGTCCAGGATTCGTTGAGCATCCCCTCGTTCTACACCGGTACGAAGGTCTTTGACCATCTGATAGGGATGGAGGACATAAGAACGGATCTGATGGCCCCAGCCAATATCAGTTTTTTTGTCTTCGATGGCCTGTTTCTCGGCCTCGCGCTTTTGCAACTTAGCCTCGTAAAGTCGCGCCTTCAGCATGTTCATAGCGACGGCCCGGTTTTTGTGTTGCGAACGCTCCGCCTGGCATTGTACGACAATGCCCGTGGGCTTGTGGGTGATGCGGATAGCACTGTCAGTGGTATTGACGTGCTGGCCCCCAGCACCCGAGGCACGATAGGTATCGATACGTAGGTCGCCCTCGTTGATCTCAATCTCAATATCATCGTCGGTCTCAGGATAAATCCAGACGGAAGCGAAAGAGGTATGGCGGCGGGCGTTGCTGTCAAAAGGGGAGATGCGCACCAAGCGGTGCACACCGTTTTCGTTCTTCATCCAGCCATAAGCATCTTCGCCCCTTATGTGCAACGTCGCGGATTTTAAGCCAGCCTCTTCACCCGCACTAGCTTCCACCAACTCACTCTTAAATTTTCGCTGAGTGCTCCAACGGCTGTACATTCGCAGCAGCATCTCGGCCCAGTCCTGGGACTCCGTACCTCCTGCACCAGCATGGATTTCCACATAGCAATTGTTGCTATCGGCCTCGCCGGAAAGCATCGATTCCAAGCGCAATCGGACCAGCTTTCCCGCCATGGCCTCGATCTGT
>CAXGCE010000166.1:0-5258 GCA_964007795.1 uncultured Alphaproteobacteria bacterium
GGCCGCCACGCACCCAAACCGTGGCCATACCCAGTTCTGCGGCAGGCACAAGATTCTGGGCGATATCCTCCACCATTACGGCGGAGTTGGGATCAACGCCGTAGCGGTCTAGCAGAGTTTCATAGGGCTGCTGGTTCGGCTTGGGCACGTAATCTGCGTCGACAATATCAAATGATGCTTCAAAATATTGCTTGATGCCCAGTCGACCCAGGACACGTTCGGCGTGATTGTTCGTCGCATTGGTATATATCATCTTGCGTCCTGGCAACGCCTGCAAGGCCGGTCCAAGGCGTTTATCAATGGGGATTCCAGATAAGTCCAAATCATGGACATAGTTGAGATATTCGTCGGGATGCATGTCGTGTTCCAGCATCATCCCACGCAAGGTGGTGCCATGGGCGTGAAAATAACTCTTCTGCACAAGGCGGGCCTCTTCCAGGGGCAGATTCAGGAAACGCGCCACAAATTCACCCATGCGCTTGCCCAATTGAGCACCTAGGTCACAGTGGACGGAGTAAAGGGTGTTGTCCAGATCAAAGATCCAAACAGCGACATCGGCAGGGTTCAGGTTTTGTTTGTCTTGCATATTTTTTGACCACGTCCACAACTGCCCCGGCGAACCTAGTGGTGGTGGCCGTTTAGGCTTCGATCATAGTGCCGACACCGGCGGCGGTGAAAGCTTCCAATAGCAACACATGCGGTAAGCGTCCGTCTAGAATATGAGCGGCACCTACGCCATTGGCAACGGCGTGCAGGCAGGTTTCCAGCTTGGGGATCATGCCGCCTTTTATGATACCGTCTCGACGCAGTTCGTCGGCGCGTTCTGGCGTCATTCTGGAAATTAGCTCGCCATTTTCATCCAAGACGCCGGCGATATCGGTCAACATGACCAGTTTGGCTGCCTGCAACGTCGCTGCGATTTTTCCCGCAGCAGTATCGGCATTGATGTTGTATGTTTCGCCGCCCTCGCCCACACCGATGGGAGCGATGACCGGAATCAAGTCAGATCGTGCGAAAGTCTCTAACAGTTTGGGATTGATATTCACCGGCTCGCCTACGAAACCCAGGTCTAGAACTTTTTCAATATTGCTGTCTGGATCGCGTGTGGTGCGTTGCAGTTTCGCCGCCTCGATCAGACGCCCGTCCTTGCCCGAGATACCCACAGCCGTGCCGCCGGCACTGTTGATGGCAGTGACCACGGCCTTGTTGATGGATCCCGACAGCACCATTTCGACTATGTCCACGGTTTCGCTGTCCGTGACGCGTAGGCCGTCAATAAACGAGCTTTTGATCTTCAACCGGTCCAGCATGGCGCCGATTTGAGGTCCACCGCCATGGACCACTACGGGATGGATTCCAACCTGTTTCATCAGAACCACGTCGCGAGCGAATTTTTCCGCCAATTGGGCATCACCCATAGCGTGGCCGCCATACTTGATGACAAAGGTCTGGCCAGTGAAGCGGCGCATATAGGGCAGGGCTTCGGCCAGGGTGCGGACGGTGTGCAGTTGTTCATCTTGTTGTGTATCGGTCATGGGCCCTGCATATAACTCACTCGATCTTCTTCCGCTAGGGTCGCGACGGTCGCGCGGAGTAATTCCAGGCCGATTTTATTTTTGGATGAAGTTGCCAATATCTCAGGATATGCCGCCCCGTGCCGTTTCAGTTCCGCCTCGGTTGCGGCCTGAACCTTGCCTAGTGGGCCAGGCTTTACTTTGTCGATCTTGGTCAGCACGACCTGATAGACCACCGCTGCCTTGTCCAATAGTTCCATGACTTTGCGATCTGGGGCGCCAATACCCCGTCGGGCATCAATCAAAAGGTAAACCCGGAGCAGATTGCCGCGGCCGCGCAGGTAATCTCCAATCAACTCGTTCCAGCGGGCAATTTCTTCCTTGCCGGCGCGGGCATAGCCATAGCCGGGCAGATCGACAAGCATTAGCCGCCCGCCAAGGCGGAAAAAATTGACTTCGCGGGTGCGGCCCGGAGTGTTCGAAGTCCGTGCCAACGTACGGCGATTGGTCAGGGCGTTAAGCAGACTGGATTTGCCAACATTGGATCGTCCAGCGAAGGCTACCTCGGGCAGCTCCACCGGCGGCAGGTCCACCTCCGTTCGAACGCCCATGACGAAATCGCAGGTCTGGGCAAAGAGCAGCCGTCCCACCTCCAGCTCAATGGATGCGGCCTCGTCCATTTAGGTTGGATTAATCGCGACACCCATGCGCCTCATGATGACCCATTGCTGACTGACCGAGAGAATATTGTTCCAAGTCCAATAGATCACTAGGCCCGCGGGGAAGCTGCCCAGCAGGAAGGTGAAAAACAGGGGCATGAAGAGGAATATTTTGGCCTGAACGGGATCGGCGGGCTGCGGGTTCAGCAACTGTTGAAAATACATGCTGGCACCCATAAAGATGGGCCAGATGCCGATCATCAGGAATTGGGGAATATCCCAGGGCACGGCGCCAAAGAGGGTTAGGATGTACATGGGATCTGGAGCCGATAGATCATGGATCCAGCCAAAGAAGGGCTGATGACGCATTTCGATGGTCACAAACATCACTTTGTACAGGGCAAAGAACACCGGGATCTGCACAATGATCGGCAAACAGCCAGAGGCGGGATTAACCTTTTCCCGCTTGTACATGGCCATCATCTCCTGGTTCATCTTCTGCCTGTCAGCGCCGTGGCGTTCCCGCAGCTTGGTCATTTCGGGCTGCAACCCCTTCATCTTGCTCATGGCCTTGTAGGATTTATTGGCCAAGGGGAAAAAGATCAATTTGACGCAAACGGTCAGGAGCAGGATGGCTAATCCAAAGTTACCGAGTAGTTTGAAAAAGTAATCCAAAACAAAAAACAATGGTTTGGTCAGAAAATAGAACCAGCCGAAATCCACGGCCAAATCAAATCGAGCGATCCCAAGTTGTTTTTCGTATCTGTCCAGCAGGTGTACTTCCTTGGCCCCGGCAAAGAAATGGCTGACACTCTTCGCCGTGGCGCCGGGCGCCACGACTTGTGGCACCTGCACCATGAAATCGGCTTGGTAGGTGTCTTTTTTGTTCGGCCGACTGTGCCGGAAGGCGCCGATGTAACTCGTTTTTTGTTCTGGGATTAATGCTGTCAGCCAGTATTTGTCGGTAATTCCGATCCAGCCGCCAGTGCTGTTCGTCGTATTGGCCGGGGCTTCGTGAAGGTCATCGTAGTCGACTTCCTTGAGAGTGTCGTTGAAGACCCCAATTGGACCTTCGTGAAGAATATAGAATCCCAAAGTGTTCGGCGTGTCTGTGCGCACAATACGGCCGTAGGGGTAGGAGGAAATTGGCTTTGCCGAATAGTTCTCCACCTTTTGGGTTACGGTCAGCATGAAATCGTTATCAATTTCTATAATCTGGATGAAAAGTACCCCGTCTGGATTTCTCCAGCTCAAAGTCAGCGGGCGACCAGGAGTTAACGATTTATGGTTAGCTGTCCAAAGAGTATCGCCGCCCGGGACTTTGAGACTGTCCTGGGGAACCCAGCCGAATTGACCGAAATATGGGTTTGGCGCGCGGTGAGGTGATAACAGGGTGACCGCTGGGCTACCTTCTTCGATGGTTTGCTTGTAGTCCAGCATGGTCAGATCATCAATCCGGCCGCCTTTCAAGGCGATGCTTCCACCAAGGCGTTTGCTGTCAATCACCACCCGCGCCGACAGCTTCAACGCTGCGGCGCGGTTTGCAGCTAAGCTGGCGGCATTAGACATTGCGCCGGGCACAACATTGCCAGCCGTCGATTTGCCGTCGGCAACAACGCCAGGGGCCGCAGGAGTGATGGCGCCGTCGCTGCTCTGTGTTGCCTGCTCTTGCATCTGCTTTTCTAATGTCTCGTCTTGACGTTCTTGCTGCGGCGCTTCGACAAGGAATTGGAAGCCCAGCAGAATAGCCAGGGACAGGGCTATGGCGATTACGAGGTTACGTTGGTCGGACATGCAGATCGCTTTATAGATTTTCCAGGTGTGCTGGTACTTTGTTGACGGAATGATGGGGAGCGGGAACGGGATCGTATCCGTGACTGCTCCAGGGATGGCAGCGCGCTAGCCGGTGCAGGGTTAACCAACCGCCCCTAAACGGGCCATGTACTTGCAAAGCTTCCAATCCATAGTGGGAACACGTGGGCAAATATCGGCACTGTCCCCCTAACAAAGGCGCCAAGCTGTATCGATAGATCAAGATCAGGCCGCACAAGGTATGAGTAATCAAAAATCTCATTCAATGGCTCCGCAGCCGCGGTTCACGAGGCTTTTCGTCCGGTCCAGGGCCGTTATTAGATCGGCCTTTAAATCCCCGAATGGCCGGTCGACAGTCGCCGCCCGTCCGATTACGACATAGTCCTGGTTTGCGGCGGCGCGAAGATGCATCACCTCTTGGACGGCCGCACGCAGCCGGCGTTTGACACGATTACGGGCGACGGAATTGCCGACCTTTTTGCTGGCGGTGAACCCAATGCCTAGGGTCTGTTCCGAAAGGTCTGCATTTGCTTTGTCTTGGCGTGCTACTTGCAAAACAAGACCAGGGGTGACGTGGCCCCGGCCGGATCGGGCGATGCGTATAAATTCCACGCGCCTTTTCAGACGCACGAGGGTCAAATCATCGCGCTTCATATCGTCACACATCAATCCGCCAGACCCAGTATAGCGGGCCGGTATCATCCTATGCCGAGAGTTTCTTACGGCCCCTAGACCGCCGTTTGGCCAAAAGCCGGCGACCACCGACTGTCGACATACGTTGACGAAAGCCATGCCGGCGTTTGCGAACCAGTCTACTTGGTTGGTAGGTGCGTTTCACCCCTCAACCTCCATCAATTTGCTACCAGAAATAACAGGCCCGGCGGGGCCAAAATCAAGCGCGCTGTATACGTTGAGCATGCATGGAAGTCAACGGCGCCTGGGTCCCGGAGAGGGGCACTTCAATTTTGATCTATCTAAACTAGTTCCGTGCTGTCTATACGTTATAGTTGCCTAAATTTAAAACAGGGGCATGGCATGAATGGCGAGGAAGGGGGGGAACAGCCTGGCTCTGGGGATCAGGCGCCGGATGTTTCCACCCCGCCACCTCGTTTTTCGTTGCGCCGTTTATGGCCCGTTCTCGTGCTAATTAGCGGCTTGCTTCTTTTTTTGGCGTTTGATGGTCCGAAATACTTCACGCTGGAAAGCCTGCGTCTTTATCGGGCGGATCTGGCTGACTACGTGGCCTATCATACCACCATTACGGTGATAATCT
>CAXGCE010000167.1:0-5253 GCA_964007795.1 uncultured Alphaproteobacteria bacterium
AAACGATAGAAGTCGAACGCGAGTTCGATACCTGGTCTGATCAGGGACATTGGGTGGCCGTATGCCTTATACCTTTCCTTTTATTTGCCTTTCGTAAAGGCTTGATTTTATGCCTCTGTACAATCTCACTCTTACCTGAGCCCACCTTCGCAGCACCTCCCGGTAGCATTGAAGTGACTCAACTCTCTTCGTTTTGGGAGAGCTTGTGGCAGCGAGATGATCAACGCGCACGGCAAAAACTACGCAGTGGGCACCCCGAATTTGCTGCAGCTTTATTCGAAGATCCTCAATGGCGTGCCGTCGCACAATACAGGAGCAATAACTTTTCGGGAGCTTTGACTGGCTTTAGCAACGACCAGACGCCGACTGGCCTTTACAACCAAGGCAATGCACTGGCACGCATGCAGCAATACGCGCAGGCCATCAACACTTATAACCAAGTGCTTTCGCAGCAGCCGGACCACGAAGACGCGCTATACAACAAAAAACTGGTAGAGCGTCTCCTTAAAGACCAGCAAGACTCTGACGCGCAAAGTGAGCAACAACAAAGTCAGAATAACGATCAACAGGAGAACGAAGACCAGCAACAGGGCGAAGACCAAGAACAACAATCGGATGAACAGCAGGAGTCGGATCAACAGCAACAGCAAAAAGAGCAGCAAGCAGCCGAAGCCCAGGAGTCCGAAAGCCGTGATGAAAAACAGGAGGCTCTGGAGCAGTGGCTGCGCCGTGTGCCAACTGCCTGGCCGCTGCTTGGGCTTCTGCCAAGGTTTCGTTGACGAATATCTCACCATCGGGACCGTACCAGGCGGGGATCTGGTGCCCCCACCAAAGTTGGCGCGAAATGCACCAAGGCTGGATATTCTCCATCCAGTCGTAATAGGTCTTTTCCCATTGCTTCGGCACAAATTTTGTACGTCCCGAGCGGACAGCTTCGATGGCCGGTTTCGCTAATGTTGCCGCATCGGCGTACCATTGTTCAGTTAACCAGGGTTCAATGGGCACGCCGCCGCGGTCACCGTACGGCACCATATGGGTATGTTCATCGATTTGGGCGATCAGGCCTTGGGCCTCAAGATCGGCCAACACATTATCCCGCGCCTCAAACCGCTCCAACCCTTGGTAGGCCTCGGGCACATTCGCGTTAAGACACGCCTCTGCGTCCAAGACATTAACCATCTCCAAATCGTGGCGGCGACCTACTTCGAAATCGTTGAAATCATGAGCGGGTGTTATCTTTACGGCGCCTGAACCTTGCGCGGGATCGGCGTAATCGTCTGCTACTATAATCAACTGCCGGCCAACCAGGGGCAAAATAGCGTACTTTCCCACCAGTTGTTTATAACGTTCGTCATCTGGGTGAACCGCGATGGCGGTATCCCCCAACATAGTCTCGGGCCGAGTGGTGGCGACGGTAATAAATCCGCTGCCATCCGCCAGGGGATATTTGATGTGCCACAATTTACCGGAGACCTCAGTTTGCTGCACCTCCAAATCCGAGATGGCTGTCTTCAACTTAGGGTCCCAATTGACCAAGCGTTTGTCCTTGTAGATCAGGCCCTGTTTGTACAGAGCTACAAAGACTTTGATGACCGCCTTGGACAACCCCTCGTCCATGGTGAAACGTTCCCGTGACCAATCGCACGAAGCACCTAAACGGCGCAATTGTCCTGTGATTATACCTCCTGATTGATCCTTCCACTCCCAAACCCGCTTCACGAATTCATCACGACCGAGATCCTGGCGGCTGACACCCTCCTCTTCCAGCATGCGTTCCACAACCATTTGTGTGGCGATGCCGGCGTGGTCCGTACCCGGTTGCCATAACACATCCTGGCCTCTCATGCGTTGTAGTCGGATGATAATATCCTGCAATGTATTGTTTAGGGCATGCCCCATATGCAGGCTGCCCGTCACGTTCGGAGGCGGAATGACGATGGAGTAGGATTTTGCGCAAATTGAGTCGACTTCGTCGGTTCCACAGACGAACGCGCCAAAATCTTCCCATTGCAAGTACAGACGCCTCTCAACTTCCGAAGGGTTAAACGTTTTCTCCAGCATAGCTGAACCCTCTTTCAACAAGGCACCCGCCGGTCAAGTAACAAGCGAACCAGTGAACCCTAAAATAATATCATGATGGAAATACCGCTAAACAGCAGCCCGGGTTGAATACCAGAACAAACCGCCTACTGTCCCTGAGCCCGACCGACTAGCTTGGCGATTTCCTTTTCCACCAGGCGTTCTACCAGTGGTGGTAGATTATCGTCTAGCCATTCCTTCAACATTGGTCGCAATAGATCCTTAACAAGATCTTCCAGTGTCTGTTGCGCATAACCCAAGGGCAAGTCACGGGCCGCTGCAATAGCGCCCGTCAACCCGGACAGTTTATCGGTGGCCACCTCAGCTGCGTGATCTGAAAGCAAAGTCTGAATTTCCGTTATTGGCGATAGGTCCGCAGTGGAAGATTTTGGTTCGAGTTCGAACTCCCGTTTCGAATTTGATTTGCCCTCGAGGCTCTCTGCAAAATTGTCGACGATTTCTGTGAGTTCAAGGACATCGTCCTCTTCTAGTACTTCGTCAGGCGCTCCGTCCCCAGTTTCTGCAACTTCTTCGGACTGATAACCCTCTTGATCGTCATCAGAGATAACCTGACGGATGGAAGCCAAAATCTCCTCCATCGTCGGTTCTTGACCATCGTCTTGTTTTGTAGCGTCTGTCATACGGCGCGACCCTTACGACAAGTTGTTAGACCAACATTCTAAAAGAGTTATTTAAAAAACGCTAATACTGCAATCATTTGCAACGAACCTAGTGGTTGAAGATGCAAAGTGAAAAACAACCTTAGTCTCTTGTGGCGTTCCAACCCCACCACTTATTGCGGACCTTTCGGTAGTGGCGCTCGGGATCATATATTTGTACTGGCAAACTAATATTTACGGCAGTCAAGCGGCCAATCGCCTCAAGTAACTGATACCCTGCAACGTATTCGTCTCGCTCAGCGATGACCAGGGCTACTCTCGAATCCAATAATTCCTGCTCCGCATCCAAGACGTCTAACGTTGTGCGGGAGCCAACTTCGGCCTCCTGACGAACGCCTTCTAACGCAATTTCATTGGCTCGGATCGCTTCGGACCGCGCGGCGATCTGCGACCGTGTTGTGGTCATGCGCTCCCAAGCCTGACTGGCTGCCTTAATGACCTCTCGACGGGTTTCTTCAACCTCGAGGCGCCGCTGGTTCAATAACTCCTTGGACTGCCGAACTAAAGCATGCACGGCGCCGGCCTGATAGAGTGGAATGGAGATGGAAGCAACGACGGAATAAGATTGACTGTCACTATTATCGGTCGAGGTTTCATCGGTGCGGCGTGCCCGCCCGGTCAGATCTACCGTCGGCAACAAACGACCCTTGGCGTCACCCACGCCATGGTGGGCGACTGCCTCCTGCTGCAGGGCCACGGCAATAGACGGATTTTCTGCCTCGGCTATAGCCAATGCCTCAGCTTCCGTTGCCGGTAAATTAGGCAAGGGTGGCGCAGGTTGCAGGGTTTTCGGCATTACCCCAAATATCTGTCGGTAGCTGGCGCGAGACGATGCCAAGTCACCTTCTGCGTCCACTCGATTAGCAATAACGCCGGACAGGCGGGCTTCAGCCTGGGCCACGTCAGTGCGAGTGACTTCACCCACTTCAAACCGATCCCGTGTTGCCTCCAACTGGCGGCGCAGCACTAGTTCATTATTTATGGTCAACTGTACGCGTGCTCGGTCCCGCAATACGCCCAAAAATGCTGTCACGCCCGTGGACAACACATTTTGTTCCGCAGCCTTCAATTGCGCTCGAGCTAACAGCACATTACTTTTGGCCCGGGCCGTGCTAGCCACTGTGCGACCGCCAGCATAAAGCGATTGACTGAGGTCCGCTGAATAGGTACGCGGCACTAGGTCTTGTTCCCTGTTGACATTGGTTTTTGATTTCTGCAAACCAACCGAACTGTTTAATGACACTGTTGGGCGCCAACCGGCCAGTGCCTGAGGTACGCCTTCGTCCGAGCTCCGAACGGCAGCGCGGGCAGCTTGTAGCGAAGGGCTGGTCGCATATGCTATCGCCAGCGCTTCAAACAAAGTCTCCGCCTTCAGAGAGGCGACAACCCCCATGGCAAGTATTACAGCCATCATCGCCAAGACCGAGCGTGTAAATATATGTATCATCAAATTTTCGGCCACATAAGCAGCCGCCCTAATGTAGGCCCAATTCTGCGGGCGTCATGCTTATTAGCTAACTCAAAATTGAAACGAGTTTGCCACCTGAAACCCAGACAGAACCGGCGCCATGGCATCAAACAATTCACGGCGGGAAACCAACCCACCCCGATTGGCATATAAAACTGCCTGACTTAAAGGACCCTTGCGCTCAATAATGACCAGACGACCTCCTTCAGCTAATTGCGAAGCATAGGCCGCGGGTAACACCTCCACGGCACCATTAACCAAAATACAGTCGTAGGGTCCTTGTTCTTCGCATCCCGCCGTTAGATCGCCGACAACAATGGCCGCATTGTCAATTTGCAACGCCGCCAGTTGCTCCTCAGCCACAGCGACAGCGGCCTCATCCGTTTCCAGGCCAACGACCGTTGCCGCTAATTGCGCTAGAACTGCAGTGGAATAACCCGTTGCGCAGGCGATATCCAATACGATATCGGTGGACGCAATTTCCGCCGCCTGCAATATGCGGGCGAATGCCATCGGTTCCATCAGGATTCGTTCACTGCCCAAGGCGATATCCTCATCTAAATAGGCGACGCCTCGTAACGTCTTGGGTACAAAATTCTCTCTTGGCACGGATAGCAAAGCCTGGGCGATGCGGTCGTCCCTCAGCTTGTTCGTTAACAGCTGATTGTTGACCATATTAATGCGGGCGGTTTCCCCCGAATATTTGTCTGGCATCATTTACCTATCGCAAAAATGGCGCCAAGTGCCGGGCACGGTTGCAAACATCCTTCTCTTATAGGCGGCCCGGACCACCAAGACAATGACCCCGTGCCCGAATGGGGTCCAAATTTTAGGCAAACGTTGACCAATGAGACAAGGCGCACTATTTAGCGGGTAGCCTGGCGGTAAAGGTGCCGCTAACCACCTGGCGCGGTGGCGGAGTGGCTACGCAGCGGCCTGCAAAGCCGTGTACATCGGTTCGATTCCGATCCGCGCCTCCAGCCCTTTTATTCCAGTAAACTAATGATTTTTGTCCCCTCCGCCCCC
>CAXGCE010000168.1:0-5242 GCA_964007795.1 uncultured Alphaproteobacteria bacterium
GCGAGAGGAGTTCACGCGGGATTTTGTGTACCCTATGTTCCGTGCCAATGCCCTGTACGAAGGGTTGTACCTTTTGGGCACCTCCATTGCACGGCCGTTAATTTCCAAGCGTCAAATCGAAATCGCCGCAGAGACCGGAGCGGATGCGGTGGCCCATGGCGCTACGGGCAAGGGCAACGACCAGGTCCGGTTCGAATTAGGCTATTACGCACTAAACCCAGATATCAAGGTGATCGCGCCGTGGCGAGAGTGGGATTTGGGTTCCCGAACCGCCCTGATCGAATTCGCGGAAAAGCATCAAATTCCTATTCCCACGGACAAGAGGGGCGAGGCGCCGTTTTCCCTGGATGCCAACCTCTTGCACATCTCTGCAGAAGGCAAGGCCCTGGAGGATCCCTGGCACGAGCCCGGGGAATTTGTCTATTCCCGTACCGTGGCGCCGGAAAAAGCCCCAGATGAGCCCACCTACATAGAGATCGAATTTAAGAATGGTGACGCCATAGCCATCGACAGCGTGGTCATGACCCCAGCCGAACTGCTGACCAAGTTGAACGAGCTTGGCGGGAACAATGGGATTGGCCGTCTGGATTTAGTGGAGGGTCGCTATGTGGGGATGAAAAGCCGGGGCGTATACGAGACCCCCGGCGGCACTGTACTTTTGGCGGCGCATCGAGGGATCGAAAGCATCACCCTTGATCGGGGTGCGATGCACTTGAAGGACGAAATCATGCCCCGTTATGCGGAATTAATTTACAACGGCTATTGGTTTAGCCCCGAGCGACAAATGCTACAGGCCTTGATCGACAAGAGCCAGGAATGCGTGGAAGGTATCGTGCGGGTCAAGCTTTACAAGGGCAACGCCACCGTGGTAGGTCGGCGGTCTCCCAACAGCCTCTATAGCCTAGAGCATGTCACTTTCGAGGAAGACAGCGTCTATGACCAGCGGGATGCCGAAGGGTTCATCAAGCTCAACGCCCTGCGCCTACGGCTGTTGCATCGGCAAAAAATGTAAGCTCCCTCGTCGTATAAACCCCAACAATTCATTCGCCCTATCCGTCTATAGTGTGGGAAAGTGAGGGGTCCCGGTCAGCAATAAACAGGCCTTCGGCGGTGTCTCCTAAATAACCCGTTTCTCGCGCAGTACGGCGATGGTGTCATTGTCATAGCCCAGTTCGTGCAGGATATTGTTGGTATGTTCGCTCAGAGTCGGGGCCCGCATACGGATCGAAGCCGGGGTTTTCGATAGGCGCACATGCAGGTTGACGAGGGGCGCATCCTTGGGCGTACCAGGATAGGATACATCCTGCAGGAAGCCACCTTGCTGGACCTGCGGATCCTGCAAGGTATCTTCTGGTTTGTAGATATGACCGACCGGAATTCGCGCCTCCGATAGGATGACGATAGCCTCTTCCCGGGTGCGCTCAGCGCACCATTTCTGCATCCGGGCTGAGATTTCCTCGCCGTTGTCGCCACGCGCCAAGTCGTCCTTAAACTTGGGGTCGTTCAACCAGTAATCCTCATCCCCCATCAATCGGGCCCAGCGCCCCCACAAGGGTTGGCCCACTACCTGCACCAGGATCCAATCGTCCTTGCACTTGAAAGCGTCTGCCGGAGCCGAGGTTTGACCCCGGTTGCCGGTTCCTACCCGGTTGCTCTGAATCATGTCCTGCTCAATCAAGGCGCCGTTATTAAACAACAATGCGGTGCCAAGCAGACTGCCTTCCACCCGCTGACCTTCGCCTGTTGCCGTGCGATGCAGTAGTGCTGAGAGGGTGCCAATGGTGGCAGCCGAGGCGGTCCCAAAATCGACCCACGGCGTATGGGCCTTCATGGGCTCGTCCTCATATCCCGACAGATGCATCATGCCAGACATGGCCGCGGCTACGCCATCGAAGCCGACCCGGTCCTTGTAGGGGCCGACGGAGGTAAAGGCAGAAACGGTGGTCAGAATGATGTCCGATTTGATTTCACACAGGCTGTCGTAATCCAAGCCCATGGTCACCAGGGTCTCGGCAGGCAGATTTGCGATCACCACGTCCGCAGTAGCTACCAGTTTTTTGACGATTTTCCGGCCTTCAGGCTTCATGGGGTTCAGCGTAAACCCGCGTTTATTACGGTTCAAATGCAGATAACCACCACCGACGCATTCTTCGCCTTCGGCGCCCTCACCGACAGGCATTGTATAACGGTCCTCACTTCCATCGACTTTCTCGATACGGATTACATCAGCACCCAAATCCCCCAACATCATGCCGCAACAGGGTCCTGCAATATAGCGCCCGAAATCTAACACCCGAATACCGTCCAATACCTGGCTCACCGTTCAAACTCCCACAAATTGATGCCTAGTTTCCATGAATCTACAATAATCTGCCGGCGTGATGATCGCAACGCAGGCCTCGGTTGATGGTATTTCGGGTTAAGACCAGTCTTTCGACAGGATGGTAGATGTCGGTTATGGCAGAAGCAATCGCTTACCATCTGACAGATTCTAGGCCATTCGGAGCTATTTGGGAGCCTTTTTCATGCGGACCAGCATAATCAGCGGCACCGCGGCCAAGGCCGTTAGGGCATAGAAATAGAAGGCGTTAATGTAGCCAATCATCAGGCCCTGGCGCTGAACCTCTCCGCCAATACGGGCTAGGGTTTGCACCGAGGTGAGATCCCAAGCGCCCGCATTGGTCGGAACTTGCCACGTCTTGGCGTAGAAACTGACAGATTCCGCCAGATGGCTATAATTGATCTTGCCAGTATGCAAGACTAATGCCACGGAAATCGAAATATGAGCCGAGGAGCCGATGTTCCGCAGTAAATGGAATATGGATGATCCTTCGGGGAATAAGTGTTGTGGCAGCGTGTTGAATGTCACAAGGGTCAACGGTACCCATAGGAAACCCGTACCAAGACCTTGAATAAAACTGGCGGAGGCGACGTCCCAGGTGGTGAGGTTAATGTCAAATTGCACCATCATCAAACCTGCGATCCCTTGCAGGCCAAAACCCAAAACCAGCCAGATACGCGGGTCATATTTGTTGCCAAAGAAGAGTACAATAAAGCCCAGCAGAGTACCTAGGCCCCGAGTACCTAACAATAATCCAATAATGCCATCGGGATAGCCGCGAAGATTTTGCAATAGACTCGGCAGCAAGGTCATGGGTGTGAAATTCAACAACCCGAAGACCAGTGTCAACGCCATGCCCAGGACAAAATTCCGATCCAGAAACAATGCCGGATTAAGGAATGGCTTTTCGGCAGTAAATGTATGCACGACAAAAATGTAGAGGCACAGAGCCGCTGCGCAGACTTCCAAGACTATTTCCGTCGAATCTAACCAGCTGTTGCGCTCCCCTCGATCCAGTAGTAATTGGAAGCAGGCAACTGCAACAGACAGTGCGATGAAGCCGGTCCAATCAAAACGCATCCTGACGCCACGCACGCTATCTCCCACTACGGCCCAGCAACCAAGCAGGGAAGCGATACCACACGGCACAATCATGAAGAAGACCCAGCGCCAACTGTATTCCTCGCTCAAATAGCCACCGATTGTCGGCGCTATTAGAGGTCCGATGACAACGCCCATGCCAAAAATAGCCGTCGCCCTGCCGCGTTTTTCCAAGGGATAGGACGCCAAAACTATGGACTGGGATAGAGGCGCCAGAGGGGCTCCGCATAGCCCTTGAAAGACCCGGAAAGTAACCAGCATTTCCAATGATCCCGCTAGACCACAAAACAGTGTCGATATGGTAAATGCCGTTACGCAAAACAACAAAACACGGCGTTGCCCAAAGCGGGCTACCAACCAGCCGGTCAGCGGCGTAGCCACGGCAGTGGCAACGATGTTGAAGGTAATCACCAGGGCAATCTGGTCCTGGGTCGCCGACAGCGCCCCTTGCATCTGCGGCAGCGAGACATTCGCGATGGTGACGGTCAGGGCATACAGCGCCACCGTCGAGGTCAATGTATAAAGGATGATCCCCCGCCGCCAGGACGAGATGGCTTCACCCGTTGTTGAAGCTTGGCTCAGTGTCTCCGTCCCACGCTAACAGCCCAGTTGATCAGCAAGATCCAGGAAATCGCGCGCCACGTAATGATAGTCGTTTTCGGCCTCCTTGTCAGCGGTTTGCCCCGTTCCGTACTCTGTTGGACGGCTAACAAAGGCAGTCCCTAGACCACAATTTCCCGCGGCAACAAGATCACTGTTGTGGGCAGCCACCATCAGGCATTCTTCCGGAGCCAGACCAAGAATTTGAGCTGTTTTCAAGTAAGCTTCCGGTTGCGGCTTATAATGTCCAGCCACCTCCGCCCCCAGCACGGCATCCCAAGGAAGGTTGGCGTGTTTTGCCATGTTTACGATCAGGGCGACATTGCCGTTGGAAAGAGTGGCTAGGATGAACTTGGTTTTCAACCTGGTCAGTCCCTCGACCGTGTCTGGCCACGCATTCAAACGATGCCAAACCCGGTTCCAATGATCAATCTCGTCCCTGGTCAGGCAGGTGATAGCCATTTCTTCCAACAGTTCGTCCAGATTTTGCCGATGCAGATCGTCCAACTTGACCCAGCCAGTTTGCCCATCTCGCACTCGCTGCATTGCCGGCTGGTATTTAGCCCGCCAGCCATCGGCAAAGGCAGCCCAGTCGACATCAAGCCCCCTGGCACGGCCAAAAGCCTGCCCTTCGGCAATTATACTGCCGCGCCAATCCACAACTGTGCCAAAAACGTCGAACAATAACGCCTTGAACGCCATATACTCATTCCTCCAAGGCGCAGCATAAGGGCATGACCCGTCGAAACCAACAGGTTCGGCTACGAAATGGGATACAACATGAAAGCAGCAATTTTCACTGAACATGGCGGTGCAGACAAGATATCTATAGGCGACTTTCCGTATCCCCAATGCCAACCGCATGATGTGGTGATCAAGGTCAACGCGGTATCTCTAAATGGCTTTGATCCAATGATTTTGGGAGGTACCACGGGCCTGCCGACGCCGTTTCCCATGATCCCCGGCGGAGATTTTGCCGGCGAAATCGTTGAGCTCGGCGCCAATGTCAGTGGGTGGAACGTTGGCGACCGAGTATGCCCTCATACCTTTGTGCCTGGTGAAGGTATGACAGGAGAAACCCGCCTGGGCGCAGCTGCTGAATTCGCTCGCATCCCCGCCACCCAGTTGATCGCGATCCCCGATGGGGTTAGCGATGATCATGCCGCCGCATTGCCCATCGCCTATGGCACGGCATACCGC
>CAXGCE010000169.1:0-5225 GCA_964007795.1 uncultured Alphaproteobacteria bacterium
ACTTACCAATTAAGAGTGAGTCAGATCCTGCCAGGTACACCCGACAACGTGGATAAGCAGCCCATGCGAATACCGCTTGCGGTTGGTTTGTTGGGAAAGGATGGGCGCGATATTCCTTTAGACGACCAGGGCACAACGACTAAGGTTATTGAACTGACAGAAAACGATACCATCGTGCGTTTTGATAATATCGTCGAACCCCCTGTTCACTCAGTTAACCGTGGGTTTTCTGCGCCAATAAAGGTTCAACAGGAAATGTCAGAGAGTACACTGGCTTTTCTGATGACCTACGATGCCGATCCCTTCAATCGCTGGGAGGCTGGCCAGAAATTTGCAACCAGCCTGTTGACCGGAATGTTGACAGAGGTATCGGAAGGCCGGGAGGCCCAGATTGATCAGTCCTACATCACTGCCCTTGGCCGCACATTGAAAGACGAGGTCTTGGATCCGGCATTTAGGGCTCTGGCTTGTCAGCTCCCCAGTGAGCAGTTCCTGGCGGAACAGGTGGAAAAAGCCGATCCGACGGCCATCCACCAGGCGCGTGAGTTGCTGCGAAAGGCCGTAGCGAAGGGGCTTCGCCAAGATTTGTCATCGGTTTATGACGCCAACCGTTCAAATTCACCCTTCAGCCCGGATGCCGCGTCCGCGGGCCGCCGGGCCCTGAAGAATCTGGCGCTATCCTACCTTTCAATTTTGGATGACGCCCGATGCCAGGCTCTGGCGGGACAGCAATTCCGGGACGCGGATAATATGACCGACCGCATGGCTGCTCTCGTGGTGCTGAATGACCGTGACGGTGAAGAACGGGATGTGGCCCTCTCGGATTTCTATGACAATTACAAGGATGATGCCATTGTGATAGACAAATGGCTGTCTCTGCAGGCCGCCTCATCCCGACTTGATACCTTGGATCAGGTGAAGAAGCTGATGGATCATCGAGTGTTTTCCATCAAGCAACCTAACAAGGTTCGCGCATTGATCTCGGCCTTCTGCGCCAGCAATCCTTACCGGTTTCACGACCCTGACGGTAGCGGCTATCGCTTCCTGACTGATCGGATATTGCAACTCGATCCAATCAACCCGCAAGTTGCGGCCCGCTTGGCTACGCAGCTTGGCCGGTGGCGCGGCTATGACCATAATCGCGCTTCCCTGATGCAGAAGGAATTATCTCGAATTTTGGCGACGAAGGATTTGTCGATAGACGTCTTTGAAATTGCATCAAAATCCCTAGGCGAGGGTGCGCCTTAGGATATATCCCCAGTTATCAAAAATTTAGTTAGCTTTTCCAATTGTCTTGATCAGCAAACGTGGTTATCGGGGAAGTGCAGGCTAGGTTAACTGCCACTACTTAGTACGAATAAAAATTCGACGCCGTCTATCATCTTAACTTGGCTGGTTGGTCCATTAATTGTTGCGGCATTAGGTACAGTCTACTCCAATCTGGCGCACCCTAGATCGATGCCCGGCGCGATTCGTTTACAACATGGCTTGCTGACACAATCTGGCGTTTCCTTAAACTGTATCAGTAGGCAAAAATGCGACCCCATCCGGTTACACGTTTAGGATCAATGCCGGATAGTTCCAAGGCGTGGCGTACGACAACTGCGATGCTGTCATAAATTACCACCTCCAATTCAGCCTCCAGATGCTCGGTCAAGGCAGCGCCGCGCATGTTTGTACAGATGATGGAGATAGCTTCAGCGCCGTCGGCTGCAACGGCGCGGCACATCTCCTCGACCTGGTCTTCCGTAATCTCGGAAAAGGAGAAATTGTCGCTGATGCCCAAATGCCGCTCGGCCACGCAGTGAAAGCCGGACTTGTGGTAATTCTCTATGATTCTCGCCTGTACGTCGTCGGTATAGGGTGTCACCAGACCAAAAGTACTGACGCCGTGGCGGCGGAACAAATCGTTGTTGGCCAGGATCGAGGTAGTGGATGGCGCCCCCGTGGCTTCGGTGATGCAGGCGCACAGCTCTTCATCGTTGTCGAAGCCCAGCCAGCCGGCGGAGGTTCCGTTCCAGGCGATGACGTGGCATTTCGCATCTGCCAATAAATTGGCAGCTTCTAGAAAGCGATCATGATCAAACTGTGCCAGGCCCCTGTCAGATAGGGTAATTTCGGTTACTTCGAAGCGGCTAAAATGTGCCGTAACCTCGTCCAAATTCTCCAACATCGCCGTTGTCATCGGCTCGAGTACAGTGTTGGAAGAGGGCGTCAACATGCCCAGCAAAATCCTATCGGGCGGTTCCGCCATAAATTAGTCTGTGTCCAGGCTATTAACGGGATCGTAGCTTGGGATCGAGTACGTCGCGCAGGGCGTCGCCGAACATGTTAAAGCCAAACACTGCCAGCGAAATAGCGACGCCTGGAAAGATCACCGCCCAGGGCGCACTCTCAGCATATTCTTCCGCTCCGCTTTTCAGCATTAGGCCCCAAGCAGGCGTCGGCTCCTGAACGCCGAGGCCCAGGTAGCTTAGTGATGCCTCGGCGAGGATGGCCTGGCCGAGGAATGTAGTCAGCATTATTAGATAGGGCGCCATGATATTAGGCGATATGTGCCGCAGAACAATTCGGGTGTGGCTAAATCCCATAGCTCGAGCGGCATCTACATAAGGAATTTCGCGAATAGCTAGGGCGGACGAGCGAACAACACGGGCACAATTTGGTATTAGTGGGATCGTAATGGCTACGATCACTGGACCAACGCCTCGCCCCAGAACAATCACCACAGCCAGGGCAAGTATGATGCTGGGAAAGGCTATCAGCACGTCAATAACGCGTTGTACGCTAATGTCCACCCAGCCGCCGAAGTAGGCGCTAGTGACACCAATTATCAGACCGATAGTGGAGCCCATTATGGCAGCGGTAAAACCTACTAGCATCGCGGTACGAGCGCCGTGGACGATACGCGAATAGATATCCCGGCCAAATTCGTCCGTGCCGAAAAGGTGGGCCCAACTAGGCGCTTCCAGCATAGCGTCAAAATCATTTAATTCAGGGTCATACATATCGATGCCCGGGGCAAATATGGCAGTGAAAATCAAGATCAGAACCACTACTCCACCAGCGGTGCCCATCGGTTGACGCCGGATTAAATCTGCAGCGACGCTGCGCCAACTGCGTTCTTGAATCAGCTCATCCTGAAATCCGATGTTTGTTTCATTGACCGTCATCTTCTAATCCTGATTTGTCTGGATCAACTATAACGAATTCGGGGGTCGACCCAGGCATAGATCAGATCCACCACCAGATTCACGATAACAAAGATCGTGACAACCATCATCACAAGGGACTGCGCCAAGGTGTAATCATGCTGCAACACGGCATCGACAAATAATTTTCCCAAACCATTGAGATTGAATACCTGCTCGGTAACCACCAAACCGCCAATCAAAAAGGCAAACTCAATGCCGACAAGGGTAATCACTGGCAACAATGCGTTTTTTAAAGCGTGTTGATTGACAATTACTTTTTCGAAGAGCCCCTTGGCTCGGGCTGTGCGGACATAATCCTCACGTAGAACTTCAAGCATGGCTGACCGGGTCATACGCGTCACTACCGCCGCATAGCGATAGCCTGTAGCCACAGCCGGCCATATGGTTTGGGCTAAATTATGAGCCGGATCAACCCACAGGGGCTGATAATCTATAGGCATCATCCACGGTTCGCCGAATAGATAATTGGTCGAGATCAAAAGGCCCAAAATAATCATGATGCCGAGCCAGAACGATGGCATGGCAATGCCTGCAATGGATATCATCCGGATGCAATAATCCACCCATGTGTTTTGCCTGATGGCCGAAATTACGCCGAACGGCAATGCGATGATAACTGCCGTCAAAGTCGCCATGATGGCGATTTGCAACGTCAAGTGAAAACGGACCGCAATTTCTTCTGTGACTGGTCGACCGGTCCACATAGAGTCGCCAAAATTGAAAGTTACCAGACCAATGGCAAAATCATAGAACTGCTTGGTCATGGATTGATTGAGGCCCAGGTTATCCCGACAGATATCAATCTGTTCCTTGTCCACCATCAATCCAGTGCCGCCCAGGCGGATTTCGCAGACGTCGCCTGGGATCATGCGCATCATCGCAAATACGAGAAGACCAACCCCAATCAGTGTCGGGATCATTAACAGAATGCGCTTTACGGCATACTTGTACATGGACTAACCAAGTTTATCTCGCTGGGAGTCAATAAATATTGGAAAAAAATAAAAAAAACGCCGCACATGGTGGTCGTATTTACACGACCACCATGTGGGCAATAGGTTTACTTATCCAACCAGACCTGATCCAGATGTTGGTTCAGATAGTGGCTCGGAGCAATCTTCCAACCCTTTACGTAAGAGCGATGGGGGTTAATTTTCCACCACCACAGGGTTGGAATAATGTGGGCTTCTTCGCCATATACCCGCATTTCGAACTTCCGCATGAGCCGGCGTTGCTCAGCAGGGTCGCCGGAGCGGAACATTGCCTCATGCCATTTTTCCATTTTTTCGTCGGTATATTGAGCATAGTTGTTGGAAGCACTGCCCAAATACTTTGAGACATCGGAGATTGGGTTCACCACTGACTGGCAGTTGGCATCAATCGCGACCTGATAGTCTTTCTTCTTCCGCAAGGAATCTACCCATGGGCCAGTCGGCACGGCATACTGCACGACGTTCACACCAATTTTTTTCCATTGGTCGATCAGCCAGACACCGAGAATACGATATGGTTGGTCAACAGCACGGTTCAACAGTGTGAAGGTCAAATTTTCCTGACCAGCTTCCTTTAATAACCGTCTTGCTTCTGCCCGGCTCTTCTTGATATCGGTCCAGAAACCGGGGATTTTGGTCAATTCATCCATGGTCGCAGCCAAGGGATGACTTGGAAACACCACGCCGCCAGGTGTCTTGACGATGGCAATCTTGGATAAACTCTTGGAGCCTTTCCAACGATCAACCGCCAGGGTCAGTGCCCGACGTACCCGCGCGTCGTCAAACGGTTTCACCTTGTGATTTGGAGTAGCTAGCAAAGAGCAGTTCCAGTTACCTTCCTGCACGGTAATCTTGTCGCCTAGGGCCTTGATCAGATCATCCCGAGCTTTCGGAGGGAAACCACGGAATTCGATGCCGGCCCGGTCACCACGGATGGCTTGAAGACGGACTGCCATTTTTGGTGCGGAAATTGCCTTGTAACCATCAAGATAGGGTTTACCCTTGTGGTGATAGCCAT
>CAXGCE010000170.1:0-5216 GCA_964007795.1 uncultured Alphaproteobacteria bacterium
CGGTCTAACGGCTCGAGCGCGTGTGATTTATTCATCCAAGTCCCGGGTTAAGATTGGCGAAATCACAACCTATGAAGATCTGACCCATCCCAAGATGAAGGGCAGGGTGTGCACCCGCTCGGGTAAGCATGTCTATAATGTTTCGTTACTCGCCGCCATCGTAGTCGCCAAGGGAGCCCAGGCCGCCAGGGATTGGGCAAAAAGACTGAAGGCCAATCTGGCGCGCAAACCCCAGGGCAATGACCGGGCCCAGGTCAAAGCGGTTTTTGAAGGCGAATGCGATGTCGCCGTGGGCAACACCTATTATATGGGCAAGATGGCCACAAACGAGAAAAAGCCAGAGCAAAAGGCATGGGCCAAATCAGTCAGAATTATCTTCCCCAATCAGAAAGGGAGGGGGGCTCACGTAAATGTATCTGGCGCAGCTGTCACACAAAGCGCCAAGAACAAAGCCAATGCCATAAAATTGATCGAGTTCCTAAGCAACGACTCGGCACAGAAGATTTATGCTGAGAGGAATTTTGAGTATCCCGTCAAGCTCGGCGTCGCGTGGCATCCCTTAGTCGCCTCGTGGGGCCAATTCAAGGCGGACAAAGCCTTTTTATCCAATATTGCCAACCAGCGTATGGTAGCCAGCAAACTGATGGATCAAGTCTCCTTTAACAACTAGGCGGACCAACGCACAATGGGTGCGCTAATCACACAAGGGAAGGCCGACTGGTGCTTGAGATGCCGGTCGGCCTTCGGCATTAACGTGACGCTGGATTGGACCAATCTACCGCGTCTACTAATTACAATGTTAAAAAACCGAGGCTTTACGCGGTCGTGAGCCAACATCCCACAGCGCCGCACCCTCCAAGGTACTGGTGGCGGGCCAAATACGGGGTGGACTGGTGGGCTTGTGGCATTTTGCTAATCGCCCTGGTCGCCGCATCGCCAATCCTGGCCGTTATCTATCTGGCCTTGACGCCTACAGACAATATCTGGCCCCATCTGGTTTCTACGGTTCTTGGTGGCTATGTGGCAACGACCCTGGGGCTCATGGCGGGGGTTGGTCTGGGAACTTTAATCATCGGCGTGGGGACCGCCTGGTTGGTTACCATGTGCCGTTTTCCCGGCCGACGGCTGTTCAAATGGGGCATGTTACTGCCACTCGCCATGCCTTCCTATATCATCGCCTATGTGTACACAGACCTACTAGAATTCTCGGGGCCCCTACAGGGCGCCTTGCGCGACCTTTTCGGTTGGAGCAGCAAACGGGACTACTGGTTCCCCGAGGTACGCTCACTGGGCGGAGCCATCGCTATGATGACCTTAGTCTTATATCCCTATGTCTATTTGCTGTCCCGCGCCGCGTTTCTGGAACAGCCAGTCGGGGTATTCGAGGCTAGCCGGACCCTAGGCCGAGGCCCTTGGCTAAGCTTTATTTCCGTGGCCCTGCCTCTGGCACGTCCCGCCATAATAATCGGTTTGTACCTGGTCTTGATGGAGACATTAAATGACTACGGCACAGTCGACTTCTTTGCCGTGAATACATTTTCACTGGGCATTTTCGATGTCTGGATGAACATGAATAACATTTCTGGTGCCGCACAATTGGCTACAGTGATGCTGATTTTTGTAGGTGGCTTGATCCTAGCCGAACGGCACGCGCGCAGGAAACGTCGCTTTCACAACACATCAACCAAGATGCAAGCCCTCCCGGGCTTCCCTCTTATGGGCGGACGGGCACTGCTGGCCACCATGGCCTGCCTACTCCCGATCCTGCTTGGTTTCATATTGCCTACAATAATCCTGGTGGATTATTCCCATACTTTTTACGATCCCGCCCTGAGCCGGGAAATCCTGAACAATGCCTGGAACAGTGTGCGCCTGTCGGCGCTAGCCGGCGCAATCGCCGTTGCCATTTGTATTTTCATGGCCTATGGCGCACGCATCCGGAGCGGTCCTCTGCTGGCTGGAGCAAACCGCATCGCCGCCATGGGTTATGCCGTACCCGGCGCAGTGTTAGCGGTAGGTGTGCTGGTGGTACTTGGCGGTTTGGACAATTCCATTGATAGCGCTATGCGGCGTCATTTTGGTTTATCCACGGGGTTAATCCTTTCAGGCACTATTGCGGCTGTAACATTTGGCTATCTGGTGCGATTCTTGGCCTTGGCCCTGGGCACGGTAGAGGCTTCTCTGAGCAAGATCACGCCGAACATGGACGGAGCCTCGCGGAGCCTGGGTCGGGGCGCCTTCAATACGATGCGTCTAGTACATTTACCCTTGATCAGGGGCAGTGTTTTAACAGCCGTGTTGCTGGTCTTCGTGGACTGCATGAAGGAATTACCCATGACCATAATCCTGCGGCCCTTCAACTTTCAGACCCTGGCCACATTTGTCCATCAGTATGCTTCCGACGAGCAGCTGGGCGAGGCCGCCCTTGCGGCATTATCTATCGTTGGCGTAGGTGTGTTGCCGGTGATCCTGCTGTCCCTAACTATCGCCAAGTCTCGTCCCGGACAGACTAGCGCCCAATAAGCGGACTAGCAGGCGTAGACGCATGCCGAATTTGTTTGGAAAACAAACCGACCTTATATGCCAAAAAATCTGTCGTATGATCTTACCTTTGTGTGAAATAATCAATCCGCCACGATCTAATGCCGCTGTAATCCAAGTCAATCATGGGTTGGTTCCCAGGTGAAACAAAACTGACGAGGATTAATTCAAATAACGTTCAAATCGGAGAAACTCATGCAAGAAAGCCGAATAGAACGACTTTGCGCTGAAAAAAACATGAAAATGACCGCACAACGTAGGGTAATTGCCCAGGTCCTTTCGTCCGCCGATGACCACCCTGATGTTGAGGAATTGCACCACCGCGCAGCAGCAATTGATTCGAGTGTTTCAATTGCCACGGTTTATCGCACAGTCCGGTTGTTCGAAGAAGCTGGGATATTGGATCGGCATGACTTTGGTGACGGAAGAGCCCGTTATGAAGAAGCGACGTACGAGCACCACGACCATCTGATCAATATTAAATCTGGTGCTGTGATTGAGTTCACCAACGACGAAATTGAGGCTATCCAGGAGCGGATCGCTCGAGAGCACGGACTGCGTTTGGTTGATCACCGTCACGAACTCTACGGAGTTCCAATTGAAGAGGCCTGAGATACGGCTGTGTTGATAGTATTTTTGGATCGCGTGAAGGAAGTGCCCATAGCGGTGATCCTGTCGTCCTTGACTAATGCCAGGTCGCGGCCGAAACAGTCCTTCATTCAATCAGAAAATCAGGGCGCGTAGGCGCGTGCTGGGGCTGCATATGGTTGGCGTCCATCACGCCTATGGCTTGACCCAGGTTCTGGACAACATTTCCCTGACCGTGCCGGCAGGTGAACTCGTCTGTTTGCTGGGGCCGTCGGGATGCGGCAAGACGACCCTGTTACGCATTGCCGCCGGGTTGGAACAGATGCAGTCGGGCACCGTAATCATCGATGAAGAGGTGGTCGCCAGCGCCGAGGAGCAGGTTACCCCGGAAAGGCGGCGTATCGGCTTTATGTTTCAGGATTTTGCCCTATTTCCCCATTTAACGGTGATGGAGAACGTCACCTTCGGCCTGTTCCACCAGAGCCAAGGCGCGGCCAGGGCGCGAGCGGGGGAGATGCTGGAACAAGTGGGTATGACCCAACATGCAGATAAACATCCCCATCTTTTATCCGGTGGCCAGCAACAACGCGTGGCCCTGGCCCGTGCCTTGGCGCCCAAGCCCCGGCTAGTGCTTTTGGACGAGCCGTTCGCGGGCCTGGATACCAACATGCGGGCTCGGGTACGTCAGCAGACCCTCACCGTGCTAAAACAGACCAATGTCGCCACCCTCATGGTAACCCATGACCACCGTGAAGCTATGTTTATGGCTGACCGGATCAAGGTGATGGGAGAAAATGGCCAAATTCTGCAATCGGGGCGACCTGAGGATATCTACTACCGTCCTGCGGAAGAGTATGTTGCCCGCCTATTCGGGCCTTTAAACACGATCAAAGGGCGCGCCTGGGACGGCAGACTGGAAACCTCGTTCGGAAGCCTCGATGCTGGTGAAGCGGAAGCGGGCGCAGATGTTCGGTTGCTGTTCCGACCCGAGGGACTGATTTTGTCCCGCGAGGAGGACCCCGGGCCGGAGAGCACACCAGTGGAAATAGTTTCCGCACACCTCTTGGGCGATAGCTCCATTGTGCGGATAAAAGTACGCCAGGGTCCCGACGCCGGGGCCGAGTTTCAGGCTCGTATCCCCGGCACCTTCGACCTTTTGGGTGCCGGGCAGATCATGGCACGCGTGGACCCGGAACGTGTTTTCCCCTATCCTGCTCTACTCGTCGGTGATTCTTGAAAACGCGCCATTTTGCGCGATCAAGCATAAAGGGCGCGACAATTGTCAATTGTGAGAGTACTCCAAAGAGATCTTAGTCATGGTTGAAATAACGCAATCGTTCAAAATAGAGGTCGAAGCCATTGACGCTGACCACCGTCGCCTAGTCGACATTATCAACGAGATTACCCTGGCCATCGACGACGGTCGTGCCGAAGAATGCATCAAGCTAGTGCCAAATTTTATCGAATTCTCGCAACGCCATTTCGAACGAGAGGAAGCACTTTTAGCCAAGCATGCCTATCCCCTAGCAGAGGAACATCGCCGGCACCATGCGGGGCTGACCGAAAAGATGCACAATATCCGTGCCCTTGCGGAACGGGCCGCAGACAGCCGGCCAGCACGGGAGGCATTGCGCAAGGAACTGGTGTTTATTTTAATGGATGACGTGATTAACGAGGATCTGGCCTTCAAATCATTCCTGATGAAGGCTGAAACCGACGGTGGCACAAGCTCCACTGCTCCTTAACACCGCTCTCTAGCCAGCGCTCAATTCCTGTATGTGTTTGGACCTTTACGGATGCTTGCGATCTTGTCCTTTAGGCTACGATGACGTGCTCAGTGGTGATGATAAAGGGTATCTCTTTGCTGACATCGATGAAATTAGCTTCATCCTTGCGGGTGCGGTCATAGGCCGCGCTTTTCGCAGATTCGCGCATCGCATTGATATTGTCGAACCAGGTGATGGCACAACCGTCTATCGGAGGCAGCCGGCCATCACGGTAGGCACCGGGAAAGGTGTGGCTTTGCACATAGCGACGGATCACATCAATTTCCGCCGCGATGGGGCCATGTACATTCCGCCAGTAAG
>CAXGCE010000171.1:0-5211 GCA_964007795.1 uncultured Alphaproteobacteria bacterium
CTAGATGTGCTAAACTAGGGCGATTTGATGAAAGTTTTTTGCTATCGATGATCTGACTGTAGCAGTGGAACGAATTCTGCAGGCGAAGTAATCATAATGTAACTGCAAAATCCCGCAGCACCTCTTCCTTGAACGCCAGACCGTGACCTGGTTGCTCGGATGGCGTCAGTAGGTTGCCAGCTGGCAGCACAGGTTTTACCCAGACATCATCCAGGAAATTGATGTATTCCAAAACGTCGGGGTTCGGTATGGCAGCATTTAGATGCACCATAATTTCGTGGAATAGATGTGGTGCGATGCGAATACCCCTGGCATCGGCCAACGTGGCGATCCGACGTAGTTGGGTCAGACCGCCTCGCATCATGTCCGGCTGCAGGATTGGAATTTTGGGTGTTTCGAAGAATGGAGCTAGGTCATGGTGGGTGAAATGGCTTTCACCCCCAACCACACGGGTTTCCAAGGCGTCGGCAACGCGGAAATAGCCAGCAAAATTTTCCGCCACAATCGGTTCCTCTAACCAGTGTATATTGTACTGATCCAGCCGCCGGCCTACTTCGATAGCTTCGTCCGTCGTCCAACCCATGTTGACATCGACCATGATGGCAATATCGTCTCCAAGAGCTTCGCGCATAGCGGCGACGTTGGCTACATCCTCGGCGTGACTGTGCATATGACCCGTTTGCATCTTGATGGCGTCAAATCCGGCTTCCACATAGGCTAAGGCCTTTTCAATCATGCCGCCCTGGCCCAGACCACGCCAGCAACCGGAACCATAAGCGGGCAGAGCACTGCCGCCTTGGGCCCCGCCCCAAAGCTTATACAGGGGCAGACCGGCCCGCTTGCCCAAGGCATCCCAGAGGGCAATATCGATAGCCGATTGGGCAAATACCGTAACTCCCATACGCCCCACCCAATATGTAGATTTCCAGATATCTTGCCAAATCGCTTCCACTTCCCAAATAGACCTGCCCAGGACGACCGGGAACAATAGTTCCTCTATACAGGTCTTTATGGTTCGTAGGCCGCCAGAAAGGACCATGAGATATCCCATGCCCGTCAGACCTGATGTCGTTTCAATCTCCACCACAAGAATTTCCCGCGGCCGGTTGTAATCCAGGCTCCATCGCGGTGGGTCGGTGAAGGGAATTGACAATGCTGTAGTGCGGATATCCTTGATAATCATGACCGGAAGTTTCCTCTCTGTAGGTGATTGGCGTCACCGTCTTGTGAATTGCCTTAATAACGGGGAATGATGCACTATGTTATTGTGTTGATGCCGCTTCTCAAAGTACCCATCAGACAACCGCCCTGTGGATAAATTTTCCCGTTTAGGTTTTCTAAGCTATTGAAATAAAGGGTATTTTCTCGTATTCTTTAGCTTTCAGCGGACCAACGGCAGGCCAACGGAATGAGCATAGCGGAAAGCCAGGATGGTGGTCAGCCCCAGTACAGCGGTGCGGGCAGGACAGGTATTTTACCCTGCCAGGCGATATCCGCTCTTTGGCGGGATGGCGAGATCACCGCGACCCAGCCTTTGGCCGACAGCCAAATTCAACCTTCCAGCTTGGATCTTCGGTTGGGCGAGGTCGCCTATCGCGTACGGGCATCATTTCTGCCAGGACCTGGCCAGAACATGGCGCAAAAAATCGACCGATACACAATGCACAGTGTGGATTTAACCAAGGGTGCTGTGCTGGAACGGGGCTGCGTCTATATCGTTCCGTTGTTGGAACGACTGTCTCTGTCTCAACGTCTCTCGGCCATTGCCAACCCGAAAAGCTCCACGGGACGGCTGGATGTATTTACCCGGCTGATCACGGATGGGGCCAGTGAGTTCGACCGCATCGACGCCGGTTATCATGGCCCCTTGTATGCGGAGATTGCCCCGCGAACCTTCTCGATCCTGGCGCGGACGGGTGCGCGGCTAAACCAAATGCGACTTCGCCGGGGCGAACACCGGCTTACGGACTCGGAATTGACCCGCCTGCATCAACAATCACCCTTGGTTCATAGCGACGTGGGTACCGAAAACATCTCAGAAGGTATTGCCCTGACTGTTGATTTGCAGGGTGCTGGAGACAATGGGCTGATCGGTTACAACGCGCGACCCCACGCACCATTGATCGATATGGAGAAAATCAACCACTACGATCCGGTGGATTTTTGGGAACCAATTTATGCTGGCACAGGGACCGAATCCGGCCTGGTACTAAACCCGGATGACTTTTATATCTTGGCTTCGCGGGAAGCCGTTTCTGTACCCCCGGATCATGCAGCGGAAATGGTGGCCTATGACACATTGGTGGGCGAATTCCGCGTGCATTACGCGGGTTTCTTCGATCCCGGTTTCGGTTGGGCTGAGGCGGGTGGGGAAGGCACCCGGGCGGTGCTGGAGGTCCGTAGCCACGACGTGCCGTTCCTTCTTGAGCACGGCCAGACCGTAGGCCGCCTAGTTTATGAGCGTCTGACCGATTCACCCGACCGCATCTATGGACAGGACATCGGTTCCAACTACCAGAAACAAACCCTGGCCCTGGCAAAGCAATTTCGCCGAGGTTAGGCGGCGCCGGCACAGAATACGGCTGGCTCATCTTTCCCAGGCGTAATCCAACTCGTATCCAACCGAGACGGCATCGGCATAAACGTCGGGCTTTTGTACTGACAGGTGGACGCCAGTAATGGTGGTTTCATTTTCAAACACAGACAATAATTCGCGGGCGAGGCTTTCCAGCAGGTTGAAGTGACGTGACTGGGCCAGTTCGATGATGCGACTGCGTATCTCATCATAATTCAAGACTTTATTGACGTCTTCCAGCGGGTCGGGCATGTCGGGATGGAGCTCAATCACTAGATCTATTAGCAGTTGCTGCGGGCCTTCCCGTTCGTGGGGCAGCACACCCAAATACACCGGAAAGGAAAGCTGATGTAATTTGATCCGGTGCCCCGTTAATCGTCCAATGGATGCCATGGATCATTCCTCCGCCAAGAAGGAGACATCTCGCGGCATGCCTTCCAAGGATTGACCGCCATCAATTGTGATGACTTCGCCGGTCATCGCGGGGACGGACAATATGAATCGTAATGCCGCTACTAGCTGATCCAACGTAGCGCCCTTGCCCATGGGGTTCATGCCGTGGGCGGTCTGGAAGCGTTCTTGGGTCTGGTTCTTGCTGGGCAGGGTGATGCCCGGTGCGATGGCGCATACCCTGACATGAGGTGCCAGTTCCATGGCAAGGGTTTTGGTGGCGCCCAATAAACCATACTTGGCGACGGTGTATGAAAAGAAGTCGGAATTTAGGGCGAACATTTTGTTGTCCAGCAGGTTAACAACCACGCCCATTTGACCGTCCGTCTGGCATTTGGCGAAGTCACGAGCCAGAAAAACCGGCGCGCGCAAATTGACCGCGTGATGATCCTCCCAACTTTGCAAGCTCATATTCAAGGCGTCGTCGATTTTGAATAACGAGGCATTGTTGACCAACAGTCTTAGTGGAGGGGCATCCTTCGCCGCGCTAGCGATCATGCCGTCGACTACATCCTGATCCCGTAGGTCACCTGGCACGAGATGACCCCGGCCCCCCTTGTCCTGAATTTCGTCCAACAATGTTGCGGCTTCGTAATGAGAGTTATGATAATTGATTGCGACGTGCCAGCCATCGGCTGCCAGAGCCCGGGCCATGGCCGCGCCCACGCGGACCGCGGCGCCAGTGATCAAGGCTGTTCGCTGTGGCGTTGTTTCCGTCATGGCCCGTTATTGCCTCAGGTGATCCGTCAAGGCAACAATTCTGCCAACACGGCGTTTAGCAGTAGTCGACCGTCGCGGCTGGCGGTTAGGTATGTATCTCGCCAGAGCAACAGTCCGCCATCAAGCAACCGTTCTAGACCGGGACCTGCTAGCCAATCCGCCAAGGGCGCACCCACTTCTTCCTCGAATGCGGCGCCATTGACTCCTTCAGCCAGCCGCAAGCCCATCATCACCATTTCGGCGGCCCGTTCGTCGGCCGAAAGAACCGAACGGCTCTCGCGACGTTCCCCCCGCAGCCAGTTTTCCGGCGAGGTGCGCTGGCTGATCGCGATGCGCTGACCTTCCAGCCACAACCGGCCATGGGCACCTGGACCCAATCCCAGATACTCGCCATATCTCCAATAAGTCAGGTTATGGCGGCATTCCTGGCCAGGCGCCGCATGGTTCGATATTTCATAGGCAGGAAGGCCCGCATTGACACATAGCTCCTGGGTCGCTTCATACAGATCGGCGGCTAGATCGGCATTGGCCGCCCGTACAATGCCCTCGAAGGCTGTGCCTTTTTCGATGGTTAATTGGTACAAGGATAAATGTTTGGGTCTCATCTCAAGTGCCTGTTGTAGCTCTGACCGCCACAACGCCAAATCCTGACCTGGACGGGCGTATATCAGGTCAAAATTGCAGCGATCAAAGGTACGCCATGCCAGTTCAAGAGCGACCCTTGCCTCCTGAACATCGTGATTGCGCCCCAGGCGCCTTAAATCCCCATCATTCAGGGCCTGGACGCCCAGGGACAATCGATTTACACCGGCAGCTGCATAGCCTTTGAATCTATCTGCCTCAGCAGAAGTGGGGTTAGCCTCTAAGTTGATTTCAATATCGGTATCTATTGTCCAATGAGCCGCAATCCGGTCCAATAGAGCGCCGACGGTCGCCGGCGGCATTAGAGATGGTGTGCCGCCGCCTAAGAAGATACTGGTAACTTTACGAGGCCCCAACTGGCTGGCGGCGCGGTCAATCTCCATCAGAAACGCCTGGCGCCAAGCCTCTTGATCCACATCATCGCGCACATGAGAATTGAAATCGCAGTAAGGGCATTTGGCCAGACAGAATGGCCAGTGCAAATAGATGGCAAATTTGGGCGACCGATTATCCTTGGAAACAGCCATTGATCAGCTTCTGAAACGCAGCAGCTCGGTGGGATATACGCTGCTTTTCATCATAAGGGATTTCGCCAAATGTTTTATCGTAACCGTCTGGCATGAACATAGGATCGTATCCGAACCCGCCGCTACCTCGAGGCGGCCAGATCATGTTGCCGTAAATCCGACCTTCAAAACTTTCCGAATGGCCGTCAGGCCAGGCAATCACCAAGGCAGACACAAAATGGGCGCGCCGGTTCGGGTTCTTGCCTAGCTTTCCGTTGACCGTGGTCATTGCAAGATTAAAATCCCGGTCCGGGCCTG
>CAXGCE010000172.1:0-5202 GCA_964007795.1 uncultured Alphaproteobacteria bacterium
AAGCTGCAAACGTAATATGGGGGCGCCTTGGTCACGCGCCGTTATGGCGCAGACCGCTGCAAGATTTCCGCCGGCGCTGTCCCCACCTATCGCTATCCGTGCGGCATCAGCTCCCAGTTCGCCGGCGTGATCAGCGCACCAGTTCATGGCGGCGATGCAGTCATCCCGCCCGGCTGGAAAGGGGTGTTCTGGGGCCAATCGATAGTCGACCGAAACCACGATGCAATCGCCGCGATTAGCTAAACGTCGGCACAAATGGTCGTGGGTATTCAAATCACCTATTACATAACCTCCACCGTGTAAGTATATGAAGAGTCCTAGTGTTTTGTATTTCTTGTTTTCGCGAGGCCAATAGATGCGTGCGGGGACATGACCAGCGGGCCCTGGAATTAGTCGATCTTCACTCCGATGAATTACTTCACCCTGGGGGTCGAGGAGATTGACCAGTGCCTGATAACCAGCGCGAGCTTCTTTTATGGGAATATCACGATGGGGTGGCCGATCAGCCTCCCTGATCATGTCCAGGACCTTTTGTAGATCGGCATCGACCGTCATGTTTCAAATTCCATTGCCTGAATACGAAAGGCCAAAGTGACGTTTGCCCATTAGAGGCGGAGCAAACTATTCCGACTAATCAAAAACTCTTCCATAGCGTCTTCAAGGGCGGAAAACTCATCTTCGCCATGAGCCAGGGACAGGGTGAACATGCCGCGCGCGGCGGGATAGATACCTTGTGATACCATGTCCATGTGTAGCAGCGGTTTCAATTCGTTGCGGCCTTCAATCGAATCTTCGACGTTACGAATTTCACCCTTGCGAAAATGTGCGGTCATCATGCTGCCCCGGCCCGTGAATTGCATGTCGGCGCCATGTTTGTCGGCCATGTCGTTTAAGGCATTGCGTAGGATATCGCCCCGGGCGTTGAAACTCTCTGCGATATTTGCGGTATAGACCTGGGTCAGTCCCGCAAGGCCAGCATTCATGGTTAGGACGTTATTGTTGAAGGTCCCGGCGTGGGGCCAGGCATCGTCCCTGCGCGGGTCAAATCGGTCGATGATATCCGCCCGTCCACCGAAGGCGCCAAAGGACATGCCGCCGCCAACATATTTGCCCAAGGAAGTCAGGTCTGGCGTAATGCCAAGGATGCCTTGCAGGCCGCCCGATCCTAGCCGGGATGTCATGACTTCATCAAATATCAGCAAGGTGCCAGTCTTTTCCGATTCCACGCGCAGCATGTCTAGAAATTCCTGGTTGCCCGATATGCAACCACCACCGCCTTGCATGGGCTCCACAATGATGCAGGCCAGGTCCGCACCATTTTCCCGGATTAAGTCACGACATCTATCAGTGTCGTTGTAAGTGCCCATCACATAAGGGAATGGAGCGTTTAGAGGAGAACCGCCCGGTGCAAAATAGAACACGCTGCCATGATAACCGCCCGACATGACCATGACACCAGTACGCTCGGTAAAGGCACGGGCAGCTGAGACCGCCATCAAGTTGGCTTCTGTTCCGGAATTGGTGAAGCGGACTCTTTCGATGCTAGAGAAACGCTCCACGATTGCGCTGGCTAATTGTGCCTCTGCCTGATTTTGCCCGCCCATGACGATGCCATTGTCCAAGGTGTTGTCGATTGTGGCGCGGATAATCGGATGCGAATGGCCAAACAGACCGGCCGTATATTCACCCAGAAAATCCGTATAGCGGTGGCCGTCCAGGTCCCATAAATAACAGTCCTCACCTTTGGTCATAGTCAAGGGAAAGGGTGGATAGAACAACACGGTCCGCGTATTTCCACCAGGCATGAAATTGGTGGCTTTGTCCAATTGCGCCTGACTTTTGGGGTTGTCGGCGGTAAACCGCGCTTGTGCCTCGGTAACGGCGGAGGTGATGTCGGTGTTGGTTGGCGCGTTCATAGGCTTATCTGTCAGACAAATGTCTTGAAGGTAATCATGGTAAAGGTGTCCTTAACTCCCGGCAATGTCTGGATACAATCAGTGACGAAATGGCCAATATCTGCACCGTCATCTAAGTAGCATTTCATCATCAGATCATATTGGCCCGAGATCGAGTAAACCTCCGAGATGAGATTGGTGCCTTCCACCGCTGCGGATGCCACATTGTAGGTTTTGCCTAGTTCACACTTGGCCATTACGAAAATTGTTTGCATGGCCTCACCTCCTTCATCAGGCTCAATTTCTGAATTATTTTTTCCGTTTCGTGCCGCGGGTGAGGAAGGCGGGGACATGATCACCCAAGCCGGTCACGGGTAATTTTTTGTCATCCAGCGATTCCTCTTTCCGGCCGTTCCGTTCCCCGCCGCTTCGACTATGCCCAGTACTCCTTTGCCCTTCGCCAACTTCATTATCTTTAGTAGGACTTGGTCTCCGGCCGCCAGAATTTGGGTTACGGCGTCGGCCCCTTCGTTTTGGTTTCTCCCGATCAGCTTGAACTGATGCGTCCTCCGCTTCATGGGGTGAGGTGTAGATGGTCGGTTTTCCTGTCGCTGTTACCACTCCGTCTTTTGGTGGAGTATTTGCGGTCCCGTCGTCGGGATCGTATCGGGGTATGGGTTTGCCAATCAGTTTCTCCACAGCAATCAGGAATTTGCCGTCCTCTTCTGTAGCCAAGGTTAGAGACCGACCCGGCATGCCCGCCCGTCCCGTGCGGCCAATGCGGTGCACATAGTCTTCTGCGTGGATGGGCACGTCATAAAGAAAGACGTGGCTTAGACCTTGGATATCCAGGCCGCGTGCCGCGACGTCACTACACACCAAAAATTTAACCTCGTTGTTCTTGAATTTTTCCAAGGTTTGCATTCGGTAGCTTTGCTGCATGTCGCCGTGCAACGCCAATGCATTGAAGCCCCGACTTTTCAGGGATTTGGCGACCGCATCCACATCCCGTTTCCGATTACAGAAAATCAGGGCATTCTTGACCGGTTGGGAATGAAGGAGGGATCGCAACATCCGCTCTTTGTCGCGGGGCTTGACCATGGTTACCGTCTGATCCACGGTTTCTGCCGGCGACGCAGGCGGGGCGACAGAAATTTCGTTGGGGTCGTTCAGAAATAGGTCTGCTAATCGCCGAATTTCGGGAGGCATGGTAGCTGAGAAGAACAAGGTCTGGCGTTTTGGGTTGCAAAGTTGAACGATGCGTTCCACGTCTGGGATGAAACCCATGTCCAGCATGCGGTCAGATTCATCGATTACCAGAATTTCGACGCCGCGGAGCAATAGGCCACCCCGTTCGAAATGATCGAGCAGCCGACCTGGGGTGGCTATCAGAACATCTGCGCCCCGATCAATGATGCGACCCTGATCCACAAAGGAGACGCCGCCGATCAGCAGCGCCATGCTCAATTTGTGGTATTTACCGTAGATCTCAAAATTCTCGGATACCTGAGCGGCCAGTTCCCGCGTCGGCTCAAGAATCAAGGACCTCGGCATGCGCGCTCGGGCTCGTCCCTGGCTGAGTATATCGATCATGGGAAGGGTGAAGCTAGCTGTCTTGCCCGTGCCTGTCTGGGCGCAGCCGAGGACATCGCGGCCTTGGAGCACATAAGGGATTGCGCGCTTTTGGATGGGCGTTGGTTCACTGTAGCCGGCATCGTCGACGGCTTGCAGGATGGTGGAACTCAGGCCAAGTTCTTCGAAGGGCATATAAATCCGTAGCTAAAAATTCCATGGCGCGGCGGCCTTGATGCGGAAAGACCAGCGCGCTGGTTTGGATAGAATAATTCAAGGATTATTGGAAAGCGACATAAATGCTACGCGCAAGACTGTCAACGTCCCAATGTGTGACTGATCCATTATATACTTTCTGCCTGGGACCCCTTCTTGATACAAAATCCGAACAACTTGTGGGTTATAGAGAATTGCAGGCTAGTCCCCAATGCCCCATCATGCGACGCTAAAACGTGAACCCTGTATAGAGGAATAGACTGATGAGAATTGTAGTCAACGGTCAACAGGCTTTTGGCAAGAGTGTCCTGGAAGCTTTGGTGGAACGGGGTGATGATGTTATCGCCGTCTATTGTGAACCGGACGGTGATGCCGAACGGCCCGACCCCATCAAGACGGCAGCCTTGCAATTTGGCCTGCCGGTATATCAACCGGCATCGTTCAAAAAACCAGATGTTTGGGCCGAATTTGAGGCGTTGAAACCCGACTTATGTGTCATGGCCTATGTCACCAAGATCGTTCCGGAAGAATTTCTGAACATTCCAAAGCACGGCACAATACAATATCATCCGTCTCTTTTGCCTAAGCATCGTGGGCCCAGTTCTATCAATTGGCCAATCATTCAGGGGGCGAGCAAAACTGGGCTCAGTATTTTTTGGCCTGACAATGGTTTGGATACAGGGCCGCTGCTTATTCAAAAAGAAGTCGATATCACTCCGGTCGATACCCTTGGCAGTATCTATTTTGACAAACTGTTTCCCCTAGGTATTGAGGCCATTCTGGAAGGTGTCGATTTGGTGATCGAGGGCAAGGCGCCCAAGATCATTCAAAACGAAGCTGAGGCAACCTACGAGAGTTGGTGCACCGATGACGATGTGGCAATTAATTGGAGCCAGCCGACGTTGACGGTACACAATCTGATCCGTGGCGCGGATCCTCAACCAGGTGCCTGGACCATGCATAATGGCAAGCGGTTGCGGATTTATACTTGTGTACGTCTGGAAAGCGTGGCCGGTAATCCCGGCGAAGTCATTTCTGCAGATGAAGAAGGTTTTGTTGTTGCCACAGGCGACGGTGGCATCCTGGTTAAACGGGTCAGGGGCGTAGGCGGCAAGATGGCGGCCAACGACTATGCGGCGGATAATGGACTGGCAGCGGGCACACGCCTGGTCGAACGCTTTACGCCCGATTGCGCTGTCTTCATCAGCCACCGCGACCAGACTGAACGTCAGCGAAATTAGGAATAAAAATGAGCACATCACACGACAAGCCATCAGCGATTTCTCCCATTGATGAGCACAGGCAACCGCCTATTCTACGGGCTTCATAGAGGGTAATACTATTGCGCATGGACTCTATAGTAAGACAGTGCGCGCGCGAACAATCGATCTTACGGTTACACTGCGGACCCAAACTTTTATAGTCGACAGACTGCATTAATAGGAGTAACTCCATGAAGGCGATCGTCAGCAAATCGGTTGGCGGACCGGATTCTCTGGTACTGGAGGAATTACCCGAG
>CAXGCE010000173.1:0-5177 GCA_964007795.1 uncultured Alphaproteobacteria bacterium
TACCCTGGTTCCGAATAAGGGCTGGTGGGGCAAGGCCAGCCATAACCTGACCAAGGTTACCATGACACCGGTGAAGCAGGATGCGACCCGGGTCGCGGCCCTTTTATCAGGTGAATTGGACATGGCCTATCCCATACCGACCCAGGATATCAACCGGGTCAACAGCAATAACGGCACCTCTGTTCTGGTGGGTCCCGAGTTGCGCACTATTTTTGTCTTCATGGAACAGGGCGGCGACAAGCTGTTCGGTACGGACACAAAGAACCCGTTCCAGGATGTCCGTGTGCGCAAGGCGCTGTACCACTCGATCAATATCGAGGCAATCAAGAAGAAAATCATGCGCAATTTGGCGACGCCATCCGCGATCATGATTTCGCCGAAGTTGTTCGACCGAGCGGGCGATTTTAACCGGTATGCCTACGATCCCAACATGGCAAAGAAACTGCTGTCCGATGCCGGATATGCAGGCGGCTTGACCGCGCGGTTTGACTGCCCGAATGACCGCTACGTTAATGACGAGCAGATCTGTCAGGCCGTGACATCGATGGCTGCCAAAGTCGGCATCAAGCTTAACCTGACCGCCAAACCCAAGGCACAGTACTTCAAGCAGGTGCTGGATCCCAAAAGCCGCGACTATCACGTAGGCCTGATCGGCTGGACGCCGGGTTCATTCGATAGCCATAATGTGGTCATCAACCTGATCGCTTCCTATAACGAAAAGGCGAAGACTGGTCGTTACAATTTGTCGAACCATTCCGATGCGCGGATCGATGAGTTGACCCCCATGATCCAGTCCGAAAGTAACAAGGCCAAGCGTGACGCGATGATTGCAGAGGTCTACAAGCGGGTTCATGACAACGTGTACTACATCCCACTGCACCAGCAGGCCCTGGCCTGGGGTAAGCGTGACAATGTCGCGTTGAAGCAGCGGGGCGACAACGTGTTCCGTTTCCGGTATGTGACGATTAACTAGAAACTAACAGCACTTAAAGTTCCGGGCGCCGCCACGGTTTTCGCCGTGGCGGCGCATCGGTTCTAGACCTCATAGTTTAATGCGCAACGGAATTCGGCGATGATAGCTTTTTTGGTCCGGCGGCTGTTGCAAGCCATCGCGGTCATGGCCGTCGTCGCGTTACTTGCGTTTTTCATGTTTCAGTTTGTTGGCGATCCGATCAACCAGATGGTGGCGGAAGACGCCACGGCCGAGGATCGTGAATATCTGCGTGAGTCCTTAGGCCTGAACGATCCCATACCCTTGCAATTCGCCAAATTCGCTTTGAATGCGGCGCAAGGCAACTATGGTGTCTCCTATCAGCATAAGCGCCCAGTCGCAGCTCTGATAATGGAACGCATGCCGGCTACTTTGGAACTGGCTGTAACGGCCGCGATTATAGCCGCGCTGCTTGGCGTTCCCGCTGGTGTTTATACTGGCCTGCGACGGTTTGGCTTCACCTCCAAGATGATCATGACTTTGTCGTTAATCGGAATTTCGTTGCCGACTTTTTTGATTGGCATTCTTTTGATTTATTTGTTTGCGGTAATATTGGGTTGGCTGCCGTCGTTCGGGCGCGGCGAGGTGGTGAAATTGGGTGGTTGGGAATCCAATTTTTTGTCCGTCAACGGCCTGAAATCCATTATTCTGCCGGCCATTACTCTGGCATTGTTTCAAATGACCTTCATCATGCGCCTGATCCGTTCAGAGATGCTGGAGGTGCTACGCACGGATTTCATCAAATTTGCCCGCGCCCGCGGCCTCCATAACCGGGCCATCAATTATGGGCATGCACTGAAAAATACCTTAGTGCCGGTCATTACTATTATTGGTTTACAACTGGGTTCTTTGATTGCCTTTGCCATTATCACAGAAACAGTTTTTCAATGGCCCGGCATGGGGCAGTTGTTCCTGCAGGCGGTGCAAGTCGTGGATATTCCCATCATGTCCGCCTATCTGATACTGATTGCCTTTTTCTTTGTTGTCATCAATCTGATCGTCGACATGCTTTATTACGTAGTGGACCCACGTCTTCGCGTGGATCGACCGACTGGCGGCAGCGGGCATGGCTGAACAAACGGCTAATCACTTAGATGTCGGGGCCGTGCCCCCGCCGTCGTTTTGGCTCCGTGTTTGGGACAGCGACGTCTTTTATTCCTTCCGTTCCTCAAAGGTGGCGATGGTCGCTGCGCTAGCAACCGCAATCATAATTTTCCTTTCGATTTTTGCTCCTCTAGTCGCGCCTCATTCGCCATATGATGTGGCGACGGTAGACCTCATGGATGCGGAATTACCTCCTGCATGGGATGTTGAAGGGGACCCCCGGTTTCTTTTAGGCACGGATAATCTTGGCCGGGATTTGTGGTCAACCATCCTATACGGCACGCGGATTTCGTTATTCGTCGGTTTCATGAGCGTAATATTTGGCCTCGTCTTTGGAGTCGGTCTTGGCCTGGTGTCGGGTTATGTGGGTGGCTACGTGGATGCCTTCATCATGCGCGTGGCGGAGGTGCAGCTTTCTATACCCGGGTTTTTGATTGCGCTTTTACTGGTGGGTATCTTGCGCGGTGTGCTCAGTGCGGAAGCCTACAATGATGCCGTGGTCTACGTCCTGGTCCTAACAATTGGCACGTCCATTTGGCCACAATTCGCAAGAACCGTGCGTGGGTCTACCCTGGTTGAGCGAAACAAGGAGTATGTCCTAGCCGCCCGGGTCATCGGTCTATCGCGCTTTTCCATTATGCTGCGTCATGTGTTGCCCAATGTGATGGGACCTGTCCTGGTGATAGCAACCATCAATCTTGCCATCGCTATTCTGTCGGAGGCAACTCTATCGTTCCTGGGCGTCGGTGTGCCGCCCACCGAACCATCATTAGGAACATTGATTAACGAAGGTCAGAATTATCTTTTCTCTGGCCTCTGGTGGATCACCGTATTCCCCGGCGTCGTGCTGGCGATTTTGGTACTGGCCGTCAATCTTCTGGGCGACTGGCTGCGCGACGCCCTGAACCCTAAATTGCGTTGAAGTCCCATGGTTACCAGTAACACTCAACCGCTTTTGTCCGTCCTCAATCTACGCATCGAGTTCCCAACCCGGCGCGGTACTCTTGTGGCGGTAGATGATATTTCCTTCAACATCGCGCCAGGCGAAATTCTGGGAGTGGTGGGAGAATCCGGCGCGGGAAAATCTCTGACAGGGGCGGCAATTATTGGATTGCTGGAACCTCCCGGCCGCATCGCTCAGGGACAAATCCTACTGGAAGGTCAGCGCATCGACAATTTGCCTTACGAGAAGATGCGCAAAATCCGGGGACGCCGAATTGGCGCCATTTTCCAGGATCCTTTGACGTCTCTCAACCCGTTGTATTCGGTCGGGCGGCAGTTGATCGAAACCATACAAACCCATTTGCCGTTGAGCGATCGCGAGGCGCGAGATCGGGCCTTAGAACTTTTGGAGGAGGTGGGCATCCCCAGTGCTGCGGAACGTATCGGTCATTACCCACATCAGTTCTCCGGCGGCATGCGCCAACGCGTCGTGATTGCTCTGGCGCTATGCGCCGAGCCGAGGTTAATTATCGCGGACGAGCCGACAACGGCTTTGGATGTCTCCATCCAGGCGCAAATCATCTCGCTGCTAAAACGGCTCTGCCACGAACACGGCACGGCCGTCATGCTGATCACACACGATATGGGCGTGATCGCCGAGGCGGCTGATCGCGTTGCTGTGATGTATTCTGGCCGCATCGCCGAAATCGGACTCGTACAGGAAGTGGTTCGAGCTGCTAAACATCCTTATACCCACGGTCTGATGGGCTCCATCCCCCATATCGGCCACCACGTGGATCAATTGACCCAGATTGAAGGCTCCATGCCTCGCCTGCAGGAAATCCCAGCAGGTTGTCCATTCAATCCCCGTTGCGCACAGGTCATGGATCGCTGTCGGTCAGTCCGGCCCGACCTACAACCAGCGGATAAATCTCGAGTTGCCTGTCACTTGTTTGACCTAGAAGACGTAGAGGCCGGTGCCGGTGACTGAAACAATTCAAAACGGCGCCCCGCTACTTTCGGTCGATGGCCTGGTGCGTCATTTCGATGTGTCCGCTCCGTTCCTGAACCGTCTGTTCGAGCGTCTGGACCGGGCCTACGTCAAGGCCGTGGACGGCATTGGTTTTGAGATTGGCCAGGGCGAAACCTTTTCTCTAGTCGGTGAGTCGGGTTGTGGCAAGTCCACTGTGGCTCGGCTGATTGTTGGGCTGTATCAGCCCACGGCGGGTTCCATTAAATACGAGGGCGTGGAGATCGGCCCCGTTGAGGCGGCCCAGGATCGCAAGCGCATGCAGCCGCGCATGCAGATGATCTTCCAGGACCCCTACGCCTCGCTCAATCCGCGCTGGCGAGTTACCGACATCGTGGCAGAGCCCATCCATGTTCGCGGATTTTCGAAGAATAAGAAGGAGATCAACGAAAGGGTGGGCGATCTGCTGCATCAGGTAGGGCTGTCACCGGCGGATGGGGAACGCTTCCCCCATGAATTTTCGGGCGGACAGCGCCAGCGAATTTCCATCGCCCGTGCGTTGGCCGGCGAGCCTGAATTCTTGGTCTGCGACGAACCCACCTCGGCCTTGGACGTCTCGGTCCAGGCGCAAATTCTTAATTTGATGAAGGAACTGCAAAATCGACTGGGCTTGACCTATCTTTTCATCAGCCACGATTTGGCCGTGGTCTATCATGTTTCGACCAAGGTGGGCGTGATGTACCTTGGCAAGCTTGTGGAGTGGGCCGACACAAAAACCCTATTTGAGAATCCCAAGCACCCCTACACCCGTATGTTGCTGGATGCCATCCCGGATCTGGAGATGACGGGACGCCAGCGTATTCCCGTAGCTGGCGAGGTGCCCAGTCCTATCAACCCGCCGTCGGGTTGCGCCTTTCACCCCCGCTGCCCCCATGCCGATGCTCGCTGCAGCCATGAGGTGCCGCCAGTGCAGGTCATTGACGGCGTGAGTGTGGCCTGCCATGCCGTGTCTGATCGCAGGATCAGTTAGTTATTCGTTGAGCTGGGTGCGCGATGGTCGTGAGTGATTGGTGCAAACTGACGACAATCTGGGCCGCTGCGTTTCCGAACAAACATCACGACCGCCGCGGCAACCCCAGCGACAGCGTAAATTTCGCCAATTCCCAGGAG
>CAXGCE010000174.1:0-5153 GCA_964007795.1 uncultured Alphaproteobacteria bacterium
CTTGCCACCGCCCGGAGTTTTTCTATACCTAGCTACGCCTAATTCATCGAATACGGCTTGTCTCGGTTCTGCTGCATCTTTACTCATTTAATCATCATTGCCCCACTTCTCCAAAGCTTTACGTTCGAAATCATCCACTATTCTATTAACACAATCTTCCGTCTCTGGATTAGCGTAACTTCCGTCAGGGTTCTTAGGTCCGTAGGAAAGGACGCGACCAGTACCTGCTTCGATTTCACTATCCTCGTTAATGCAAGATCTGAGCTGACTTTTCAAATCTGACTCGGCTTCATTTTCAGCTCTTTTTTTAAGCCGTTTAAATATCTTTTCGGCGTCTGACAACCCCTCACCAGTGTACTCCGGGTGCTCTTCCGCGTATTCTATTGATTTATTTATATTTAAATCCACACGCCCACCCTAAATGGCCAATTCTTTAGTGAAGACTTCATTTGAGGGTAATTACCGAACCAGAAAATGTCATCTACGATTGCCATGGCGAAACGATTTTGGCAAGATTCCTGCTAAAATATGCTACCTGGTTGAGAATTGGGAAGTAGATGATGGCCGGACCACTCGAAGGATATAAGATCATTGACTTGACCACCATGATCGCCGGCCCATTTGCCACCATGTTGCTAGGCGATCAAGGGGCCGACGTCATCAAGGTGGAAAACCGGGGTCGCGGCGATCATGTGCGTGCCGCAGCCAACAAACATAGCGGTTTTTCGGCGTCATTCCTGAATAACAACCGTAACAAACGCTCCATCACCTTAGACCTTAAAGATGACCAGGGCCGCTCGGTGCTGTATCGCCTGGCTACTACGGCCGACGTGCTAGTGCAGAATTTTCGACCCGGCGTTGTGGAACGCCTGGGCATATCGGAAGAAGAAATCCGGCCCATTGCACCTCAACTAATTTATGTCTCCATGTCCGGATTTGGCTCAAAGGGGCCTTATGTTCATAAACCAGTTTACGATCCCATCGTTCAGGCCGTTTCCGGTATGGCCTCAATCCAGGGGGGGGGCGACAATCTGCGGCCCCGTCTAGTGCGTACGGTCGTAGCCGACAAGGTTGCCGCCCTGACGGCAAGCCAGGCCATCACTGCCGCGTTATTAGCGCGGGAACGCACAGGCCAGGGACAATTCATCAATCTCTCCATGCTGGGCGCCATGGTTCAATTTCTTTGGTCTTCGGACATGGGTGGACAAACTTTTGTGGACCGGCCATTCCCCCAGAAAGGTGTTTCGTCCTTCAATGATCTGATCTATGTCACAGCTGATGGTCACTTGGCCGTTTCCGTCATGACAGATAAGCAATGGGCAGGCCTGACCCGTGCCTTAGAAAAACCGGAATGGCTGGAAGATCCCAGGTTCACAACGCCCGCCTTACGCGACCTAAATTTCGACGATCGGGTCGAACTGACCCAGGGCGTGCTTAAGATCAAAGGCAACGACCACTGGATGGAACGCTTGGACGCTGAAGGGGTTGCTTGCGCTCCTGTACTCACTCGGACGGAATTGATCGAAAATCCACAGGTCCGAGCTGGCGAAATCATTCAGCAATCGGAACACCCTGTCGCCGGACTCGTTCGACAAGCTTGCCACGCTGCCCAATTTAGCGCGACGCCTGCCAGTGTCCGCAGACAGGCGCCTGGGTTAGGCGAGAACACAGACGAAATCCTTTCTGAAGCTGGTGTAAGCGCTGCCGAGATCGCGCAACTACGCGCGGCGGGCATAGCCGGCGAGGAAAATTAGATGGCAAATTACGATCTAACCGCTTTTCGCGGACTGACATTTCATGATGCCGTTCCAGCGTTTTTCGATGGAAACGACACACCTAGGGATTATTTGGAACGTTGCCTGGAAGTTATTAATGTGAGAGAGCCGGTCGTTAAGGCCTTTGCAAATCTGAACGAAGATAACGCCCGCAAGGCAGCCGATGCCTCCACGAAACGGTACAAGGATGGCCGAATTCTATCAACCATCGACGGCCTACCCATCAGTATTAAGGATCTTCTGGAAACCAAGGACATGCCAACTCAAATGGGATGTGAGGCCTACATCGGCAATTTCCCAAAAAACGATAATGCCGCTGTCTGGGCCCTGCGACAGGCAGGCGCTGTGGTTTTTGGTAAGACCGTGACAGCAGAATTGGGAGGCACTCATCCCGGTTCCACCACGAACCCCTTTGACCCTGAGCGGACACCCGGAGGATCGTCGTCCGGTTCCGCTGCGGCGGTGGCGGCGGGCATGGTACCGGCCGCGATCGGCACCCAAGTGGGTGGTTCGATCATCCGACCAGCGGCCTTTTGCGGCAACGTCGCTTTAAAACCCACCCAGGGCGCCATCAATCGTGGCGAACGCCAAGCGACTTCTATGAGCACCCATGGCGTGCACGCTAATTGTATCGAGGATATGTGGCAATCGGCGATCGAAATTGCTAAACGGGCGGGAGGCGACAGAGGATACCAGGGTCTATATGGCCCAGACGAACCCCCTGCCCCGGTGAAACCTGAACGCTTGATCGTGCTGGAAAGCGCCGGCTGGGCGGAGTTGGACCAATCCTCCAGATCCGCTTTTGAAGGTTTGTTGGAAAATCTGCAACAGGCCGATGTTACACTGTTGCGCCGTAGCGATCACGTCCTGGTTGAGGCCCTGGAACAGAAAATAGCTGAGGCTGGAGAAATTTGTGGCGCCATCACCCGATGGGAGAATCGTTGGGCCCAACAAAACCTAATAGCAATCAAAGGAGAATTTGTTTCAGACCGCTTCAAAGCCAATCTCAAACTGGCGCAAGAGATGAGCCACGACGACTACCGCTCGGCTTTGATTGCCCGCGATGTTGCCCAGCACTGCCACAACACCGTTGCACACTTGGCTAATGCCGCAATTACCCTATCCTGTCCTGGCCCGGCGCCCATTTGGGCAGGAGATGTCCAAGGCTTGCCCCTTGCCGACCGGCCCACGGGCGACGCCATATTCAACTATCCCAGCTCCATGTTGTTCGCTCCTTGCGTGACCATGCCATTGATGTCAGTTGGCGGCCTGCCTGTGGGTGCCCAGGTGATGGGCCAACAACACCAAGACGCCGAGATTACGGCCATCTCTCGCTGGATCTTGAATAATATCTCACCAGTTGTATCAGCCTAATCGGCCAGCGTAATTCTGGACTTCAGAAGGGCCATGCCGCTTGGCACGCTCTCAGAAACGCTCCGCATGCTGATTTCAAGGGTTCGTCAACCAAGTAGTGACATTAGCGAAATTGGTCCGTCTGAGTTAAATGGGTCTATTTCCAGGCATTTTGCAAACTGCCCAGTCGCCCTTCTACAGTGGTAGGCCGTTGCCATCGTAGCAGTGAAAATCATTAGCGCCAAGCTACTAATAAAATGACCGGCGCGCTAGCTTGCTACATATTTCGGCGATATTGGCCACCGACTTCGAACAGTGCTTTGGTAATCTGACCCAAGGAACAAACTCGCACCGCATCCACCAGGACGGCGAACACGTTTTTTTCGTTTCGGGCAGCTTCCTTTAGACGTTCCAACATAGCCGGTGCCGACTTGGCGTTACGCTTGTGGAACGCCGCCAGGCGCCTGAGTTGTGATTTTTTTTCCCGTTCCGATGACCGAGCCAGCTCCAACGTCGTCTTTTCCAGCGGAGGCTCAGGGTTTATGAACGTATTGACGCCGATGATAGGATACCGGCCATCATGTTTAAGGGTTTCATAATAAAGACTTTCATCCTGAATTTTACCCCGCTGATAGCCTGTTTCCATCGCTCCCAATACGCCACCGCGGTCGCTGATCCGCTCAAATTCCTGCAACACGGCTTCCTCGACTAAATCCGTCAGCTCTTCGATAATGAAGGAACCTTGGTTGGGATTTTCGTTCTTAGCCAGACCCCACTCCTTGCCAATTATCATCTGGATCGCCATAGCCCGGCGAACGGATTCTTTGGAAGGCGTGGTGATGGCCTCATCGTATGCATTTGTGTGCAGGCTATTCGTATTGTCATAGCTAGCCACCAGGGCCTGCAGGGTGGTACGGATATCGTTGAAGGCAAATTCCTGGGCATGCAGAGATCTGCCGGACGTCTGTGTGTGATATTTCAGTTTCTGACTGCGTTCCTTCGCACCGTACCTTTCGCGCATGGTCACGGCCCAGATGCGCCGGGCAACACGGCCCAGGACGGTGTATTCCGGATCCATACCCGTGGAAAAGAAGAAAGACAGGTTTGGCGCAAAATCATCGATCTTCATGCCGCGGGCTAAATAACTCTCCACATAAGTGAAACCGTTGGCTAGAGTGAAAGCGAGTTGCGAGATCGGGTTAGCACCGGCCTCGGCGATATGATAGCCAGATATAGAAACGGAATAGAAATTCCGCACGTTGTTCTCTACAAAATACTCCTGAATATCGCCCATCACTTTAAGGCTGAATTCTGTGGAGAACAGGCAGGTATTCTGGCCTTGATCCTCTTTTAGGATATCGGCCTGTACAGTACCGCGCACATTTTCGTGCACCCAGGTACGAATTTTTGCGGCTTCCTTTTCCGTCGGCTTGCGGCCCTTTTCAGTTTCAAAAGAATCAAGTTGTTGGTCTATCGCTGTATTGACGAACATAGCCAAGATAGTAGGTGCCGGGCCATTGATAGTCATAGAAACGGACGTGGACGGCAGACAAAGATCAAAGCCGTCATAGAGCACCTTCATATCATCAAGTGTAGCGATGGAGACACCCGAGTTACCAACCTTGCCATAAATATCCGGTCGCAAGTCCGGATCGTTTCCGTACAGAGTTACAGAATCAAAGGCTGTAGATAGACGCTTAGCAGCGGATTCCTTGGAGACAAACTTAAAGCGCTTGTTAGTTCGAAAGGGATCGCCTTCGCCCGCAAACATACGTGTAGGATCTTCCCCTTCACGGCGGAACGGAAAGACGCCTGCAGTATAGGGGAAATGGCCGGGTAGGTTTTCCGAACGCATCCAACGTAGGAGTTCGCCTTCATCCTCATAGCGGGGCAGTGCCACCTTGGGGATCGCCGTGCCGCAGATAGTAGTGGACGTCAAGCTGCTGCGTATTTCCTTGCCACGGACTTTAGTGACAAATTCCTCCCCTTCATAAGTTGCCCTGGTTTTGGGCCAAGTCGCCAATA
>CAXGCE010000175.1:0-5151 GCA_964007795.1 uncultured Alphaproteobacteria bacterium
TGATTGGCATTAACTACACTATTAGTAGGACGCCACGACAGCAATAGTACGTGCGCGCTGGTTGCCAAGTCTTGGGCCCGGCCTGGATGATAGGATACCAGCGAAAGTTGGCTCAAAATTGAATGCGTGTGAGTTTTGCCCAAACTTCCTGACCTAGCGCGGTGCCAAACCCTTTCCTTCTCAGTATGCGGCGGCAGGCATATTGGAAACAGTATCACCAAATATTACAGCATGAGAAATAACCGCGCACAGTATTTGCGCTTGGCTCTTATTGGGTTAAGGATATTGTCGCTGACCGGAAAAATGCGGCAAAGTAATAGGATCTACAATATTTTAACTTAGGAACGGTAACTATTGTTGAGTTTATGGCTAGAATTTTGACAGAACCTTAAATAAAGCGATGAGGAACGAACCGCGTGAAACTTTACTCCAAATTTGCTCATTCCAATCGTAATTGTCACGTTGGTTTTGCTGATTTCCTGGGGCGTGTAGATCGAAAAACTCACGGCTTTATTGCAATGAAGTGCTTAGACGATGATGCAACGGACAATTAGACAATGATCCATCGATGGCTTGGACGGTCCGGGTTATCAATCACTCCTATCTGTCTCGGCACCATGATGTTTGGCAGCCGTACCGAGCCGGAGGAAGCAGAACGAATAATTGCACGCGCGCGCGACGCCGGGGTCAATTTTATAGATACTGCGGATGTATATGCCGGTGGACGGTCGGAGGAGATCACTGGGGCGGCAATCGCGTCGGATCGAAATGATTGGGTTCTGGCGACAAAGGTTGCAGGGCCGAAAGGACCCGGGGCGAATCAGCGGGGGCTGTCGCGGAAATGGCTTGTTCAGGCCTGCGAGGGGAGCCTGAAGCGTCTGGGCACAGACTATATCGATATCTACTACCTACATAAGGAGGATCCAAATGCGCCCTTGAGCGAGACGGTACGGGCTCTGGGTGATTTGGTGCGCGAGGGGAAGATCCGGTATGTTGGATTGTCCAATTACCGTTCTTGGCGGGTGGCGGAAATTTGTCGTATTTGCGATGACTTGGGCCTGGACCGGCCCGTTGTCAGCCAGCCCTATTACAACGCCATGAATCGCATGCCGGAAGTAGAACACCTGCCCGCCTGCGACTACTACGGGTTAGGAGTGGTGCCGTACAGCCCGTTGGCGCGGGGCGTCCTCACCGGCAAATACCCACCCAAAGATACACCGCCGAAAGAAAGTCGTGCCGGGCAGAATGATCCCCGTATGATGCAGTCTGAATGGAGGGAGGAATCCCTGGTCATCGCCCAGACATTAAAAACTCATGCCGAGGTCCGGGACATCACCGCCGGCCAGTTCGCATTGGCCTGGGTTTTGAACAACAAGCTGGTGCACAGCGCGATCGCCGGGCCCCGAACCCTGGCTCAGTGGGAAGAGAACCTGGGCGCTTTGACTTATCAAATCACGGATGACGACGAGTCTCTTGTTGACAGCCTCGTGCCCCCCGGCCATCCCTCAACGCCTGGCTACACGGATCCGGCTTACCCAATTCAAGGCCGTGTGCCGCGTAATTAGATTCAGATGCCCCGTTATAAGCTGACCTTGGAATACGACGGAGGTGATTTCGTCGGCTGGCAACGGCAGAGCAACGGTTATGCTGTCCAGCAAGCAGTGGAAGAAGCGGTCCAGGGTTTTTCCGGCGCGGTGGTGACCGTGCATGGCGCCGGCCGTACGGATGCCGGTGTACACGCCATAGGCCAGGTCGCGCATTTCGATCTGGACCATGAATTTTCTGGCGATAAGGTGCGCGATGCTCTCAACTTTCATCTTCGTCCCAACGCCATAGTTGTCACGGCAGTGGAGATAGTGCAGGCGAATTTCGATTCTCGGTTATCTGCCATCGCACGTCATTATCTGTACCGGATGACCGATCGACGGCCGCCCTTGGCCTTGCGACGGGGTCATGTCTGGCACGCGCGCGGGCCGCTTGATGCTGATGCCATGCATCTGGCGGCGCAGGGGATGCTGGGCAAGCACGATTTCACTACATTTCGGGCGGTACAATGCCAGGCGACATCACCAATCAAGACCTTGGATGTGCTGGACGTCTCTCGGCAGGATGACGAGATTCATGTATGGTGCATCGCCCGATCGTTCCTGCATCACCAAGTACGTTCTATTGTTGGCAGTTTGCATAACGTTGGATTGGGTAAGTGGACGGCTCAGGATCTTAGGGATGCACTTGAAGCACGGGATAGAAGCTGCTGCGGTCCCGTTGCACCGGCGGAAGGTTTATACTTGGCCACAGTGGACTATCCTATAGCAGCCGTCCCGCCAAAAGATTGAACAAAAGACCGAGCAGCAGGTCCAACATCACCACGCCGATGGCGGTCAGAATTTTGCATTGCAGTCCTGCCCGCGCCACTAGATAACCGTAAAACAGCACTGTGATTTGCGCTGCCATGAGGATCAGTTTGGCGCTCTGACCTGACTGTGCTGACGGTGGGAACAACAGGACAGCAGGAAGTATGACAGCCATAACCAGCACATTGGACCAGTTCCAGACTATGATATAGGGCACATAACTTTGGCTCAGGTCCATGAGGCGGGAAATAGGTATCATAACGACAGGGAAGGCAAGCCAGCCGAGGATATGTGCGGCCAGCTTTATCGCCACATAGAATTCCTTCGATGTAGCAGAACCCGTCGGCAGTTCCATACCAGATAGTTGACCGAGATTTAGGACAAGGAAGACGACGTAAAGTGGCACGACGATCAGGACTGCTAGGAATGACCGCCAAAAGCCCTCGATGGACATGTTAAAGTAGTTCAGCGCATTTTGATCCATGCGCGCAATGCGCCAGGCGCCGTTAATGGACTTGGTAATCTCAACTAGCATCGACGCTGCCGCCAGCTTCACTTTGCTCAAAATACGATTCGAGAATACGCGTATAAATTCTGGTCAGCTGTTCGATGTCGCTGACGGCGGCTTGTTCATCCACCTTGTGCATGGTCTCGGAGATCAGCCCAAATTCCGCAACCGGGCAATGGTGGTGGATAAAACGAGCGTCCGATGTACCACCGGTCGTGGTGAGGGCTGGCTTGATGCCGGTAACTTCTTCGACAGCGTTGGAAATCAGTTCGGTGAACGGACCCGGTTGGGTCAGGAACGGTTGCGCGCCGATGCTAATATTAAGAGTATAGTCACCGCCGACCGCGTCGCACTGCTCCCGCAACCACTCCTCTAGGTCATCCGATGTTTGTTCAGTGTTGAAACGGATATTGAACAGGGCAGTAGCCTGTGCCGGGATCACGTTGCTGGCTGTATTCCCTACATCGATGCTGGCTAGTTCTAGATTGGTAGGAGTGAAATGCTCATTACCGTTATCAAATAAATGGCTAGTGAAACGATCCATCATCTTGATCAAACGAGGCAGGGGATTGTCAGCCAAGTGAGGATAGGCCACGTGGCCCTGTATGCCCTTAACTGTCAATGTCCCGGTCAGGCTGCCCCTCCGCCCAATCTTTATCATGTCGCCCAGATTATCCGGATTGGTTGGCTCGCCGACCAGACAATGGTCCAAATTCTCTCCCCGGTTTGCCAGCCAATCCAGTACTTTAACGGTGCCGTTAATTGCAGGGCCTTCCTCGTCCCCTGTAATTAGCAGGGATATGGAACCTTCAAACTGGCCGTTCCTTTTGCCTAGAAATCTATCCACAGCGGCGATAAAGGCCGCCACTGCGCCCTTCATGTCCGCGGCTCCGCGACCGTAAAGAATATCATCCCTGATTTCCGCCGCGAACGGTTCTAGGTTCCAGGCTTTGGCGTCGCCCACCGGGACGACGTCAGTGTGGCCAGCGAAACAGAAATTAGGGCCGCAGTCTCCTAATCTTGCGTAGAGGTTGCTGACGTCCGGCGTACCGTCTTCGGAGAAAGTCATATGGTGGTTTGTAAAGCCTAACCGTTCCAATGCAGCGCCAGTAAGGCCAAGGGCTCCGCCATCCGTGGGCGTCACCGAGGCGCAGCGGATTAGCGCCCGCGTCAGTTCGATGGGATCGGTGGGCACGTTGTCCGCCATGAGAACCCTAGTCGCGCAGCAGCTCGTTGATGGAGGTCTTGGAGCGAGTGCCCTCGTCCACTTGCTTGACGATGACGGCACAATAAAGGCTGACCCCGCCCTCAGAGGGCATGGAGCCCGGCACGACAACGGAATAGGCAGGCACCCGGCCATAGGTCACTTCACCCGTAGCGCGTTTGACGATCTTGGTGGAGGCGCCGATAAACACACCCATAGACAGCACGGCGCCTTCCTCGATCACCACGCCTTCGGCTACTTCGGAGCGCGCACCGATAAAACAATTGTCCTCTATGATCACCGGCTCCGCCTGCAAAGGTTCCAGCACGCCGCCAATTCCTGCGCCGCCGGAGATATGGCAATCTTTGCCGATTTGCGCGCAACTGCCGACTGTGGCCCAGGTGTCCACCATGGTGCCGCTGTCCACATACGCTCCTAGATTGACGAAACTGGGCATCAGAACCACGTTGGGCGCGATATAAGCCGATTTTCGTACTATACAATTGGGCACAGCACGAAACCCGGCGGCCCGGAACTGATTTTCGCCCCAGCCCTCGAATTTCGACGAAACCTTGTCATACCAAGTGGTATTTCGCCCAGGGCCACCATCGATCGCAGTCATGTCGTTCAGACGGAAAGATAGCAGAACTGCCTTTTTCAGCCATTGATTGACTGTCCATCCATCCGAACCTTTTTCCGCCACCCGTTGTTCGCCCTTGTCCATGGCATCCAGGGCAGCGTCCACGGCGTCGCGTCTTTCACCAGTGGTGTTGACGGTTATACTTTCACGCTGTTCCCAGGCATCGTTGATGACGGTCTCGAGACTGCTGGTATTCATGGCTATTTCTCCGCTACAATTTTGCGGCAAACTAACTCTGCCTGGGTGTCTGTCAACCGAGCAAATCTGTGATCCAGTCTGCCAGATCGTCGGTGATGTGATGGACGTGGTAGGTCTGTTCGTCTGTTAGTTCGATGTTCCGGCCGCCACGTACCCAAACCGTAGCCATACCCAGGTCGGCAGCAGGGACGAGATTCTGGGCAATATCCTCCACCATTACGGCAGTGGTAGGATCAATGCCATGGCG
>CAXGCE010000176.1:0-5149 GCA_964007795.1 uncultured Alphaproteobacteria bacterium
CGGGGGAATTTGTAACCGCCGTCGAGGTGCCTGCTCTTTCAGTTGGCGAGGTGTTTCGTTGCTACAAGCTTTCCAAGCGGTTCGATCAAGATATCTCAGCGGTATTGGGCGCCTTCAAATTTGAGCTGCGGCGGGGGATTATAGTAGCTGCGCGCATTGCCTATGGCGGCATGGCGGCCACGCCGAGACGGGCCCTGGCGGCGGAAGCGGCGCTAGTAGGATTGCCGCTGGCCGACAAGGATGACTGGTCTAGTGCCACCAACGCCTTAGCTCTAGATTTTCAGCCCATTGATGATATGCGTGCAACCGCAGTGTACCGTTTACAGACGGCGCAATCCCTGTTGCTAAAGGCGCTCCACGAAATTGGCGGGGCCTCTAGTGCAGAGATGCGGTTATTCGGCCTGCGCCCGGGAGAGGTCCCCAATGCCGCTTAGCCAGCCGCGACGGACCTTAATTCCAGCCCCTGATGCAGACAAAGCCGTGGGCAACGCACTGCCGCATGACAGCGCTGCTTGGCAAATCCAAGGCAAGGCCAATTACATTGACGATCTGCCGGAGCCGTCGGGACTACTGCATATGGCACCGGGCTATGCGGTTCAGGGCGCTAGCGGTCCGATTGTCGCACTGGATTTGAATGATGTGCGGTCAGCTCCCGGTGTTGTCGCCGTCCTGACGGCGGCGGACATTCCAGGAGCTAATGAATGCAGCCCGTCCTTTGGTGGCGACCCCATTCTCGCGAACGATCGGATTGAGTTTCATGGACAGCTGGTGTTCGCTGTCGTGGCGCATACCCGTGATCAAGCCCGCCATGCCGCCCGCCGAAGCAGGATCGAGATCGCCCAGGAGACGCCGGCCATTTCCGTGGATGACGGCCTGATTAGTGGCGAGACGGTTCTTCCGAATTACCAGTTTTTGCGCGGCGATCCGGATAAGGTCATCGCGGCATCAGAACGTCAGGCTTCTGGTAGCGTCCGGGTCGGTGGACAGGAACATTTCTATCTGGAAGGACAAATCGCCATGGCCGTGCCCGGTGAGGGCGGCGGCATGCATATCTTTTCCTCTACTCAGCATCCATCTGAAGTGCAGCATCTGGTAGCCCGTATGCTGACGTTGTCCGAGGCGCAGGTGGTCACGGAATGCCGGCGTATGGGTGGTGGATTTGGCGGCAAGGAAAGTCAGGCGTCTCAATGGGCCTGTTTGGCTGCCCTGGGGGCCCATGCCACAGGTCGGGGCGTGAAAATTCGCCTGGACCGCGATGACGACATGATCATGACCGGCAAACGCCATGATATCTTGGCCAACTACAGCTACGGTTATGACGCCAAAGGCCGCTTGCAGGCTGTGGATGTGGCCTTCAACGCCCGTTGCGGCCATTCAGCGGATCTGTCACTGGGGGTCTGTGATCGCACCTTGTTCCATACGGACAACGCCTATTTCTATCCCAGCGTCCGTGCCCTATCTCGACGGGTCCGAACCAATACGGTATCCAACACAGCTTTTCGAGGTTTCGGCGGACCCCAAGGCATGGTTTTTGCCGAACGCATGATGGATGAGATCGCGATCCGCTTGGGCACGGACCCATTGGACGTGCGAAAGCGCAATTTATATGGGCCGAGGCGGGATGTGACGCCCTATGGCATGAAAGTGGTCGACAATATTGCGCCAAAAGTGGTGCGGGAGCTCGAAAAAACCTCGGACTACCGGCAGAGGCGAAAGCAAGTCCGCGCTTTCAACAAGGCCAACCGTTTCCTCAAAAGGGGCATCGCCCTGTCGCCAATCAAATTCGGTATCGCCTTTACCCTGAAGCATCTGAACCAGGCCGGTGCCCTGGTGCATGTGTATACGGATGGATCCGTGCAGGTTAACCACGGCGGCACAGAAATGGGTCAGGGCCTGTATACCAAGGTCGCCCAGGTGGTGGCTGAGGAATTTGGTATCGATTTTCAGAATGTGCAGATCACGGCGACCAAAACCGACAAGGTGCCCAATACCACGCCCACGGCGGCTTCGTCCGGGTCGGATCTGAATGGCATGGCGGCGAAACATGCTGCCGCCACCATCAAGGGGCGTATGACTGATCTCGCCTGTAAGCTTTATCAGGTTGGCAAGGGTGATGTGCGGTTCGCCAATAACCGGGTCCGGATGGGCGAGCGGGACATGTCTTTCGCCGAACTGGCCAGCGCTTGTTTCCTGGAACGGGTTTCGCTTTCATCCACGGGTTTCTTCGCGACCCCGAAAATCACTTGGGACCGGGATACGGCTACGGGCCGGCCATTTCTCTATTTCGCTTATGGCGCGGCCTGTTCGGAAGTTACCATCGATATACTGACCGGAGAAATGCGGGTGGATCGCGTGGATGTCCTGCATGACGTGGGCAAGTCGCTTAACCCGGCCTTGGATATCGGCCAGATCGAAGGGGGTTTCGTCCAGGGCATGGGTTGGCTGACTACCGAAGAGTTGGTGTTCGACGAGGGCGGGCGTCTAACCACCCATGCGCCATCCACATACAAAATTCCTACCGCCAGCGATGTGCCGGAGGACTTTAGGGTTTCTCTATGGGATTCCAAGGGCAACAAGGAACCCTCGATCTATCGCTCGAAGGCAGTGGGCGAGCCACCCCTTATGCTGGCGATCTCTGTATTCAGCGCGATTACCGACGCGATAGCTAGCCTGCGCCCCGGGCGGGTGCCGCCTTTAGATGCGCCGGCGACGCCGGAAGCCATCGCCCGTGCAGTGCGGGCAATGCAGGTGGACTGAACTATGGGCGTCTGGAATACCATTTGCACCCAACTTGCGTCTAATCAGATTTGCGCCATGGTCACCATTCTGCAAACTAGGGGTTCAGCCCCCCGCGAGGCCGGCGCGCGTATGATAGTCCTGGCCAATGGCGGGTTCTCGGGCACTATTGGGGGCGGTGCCCTGGAATGGAGGGCGATTGCTATGGCGCGAGCCGCCATCACGAAAACCCAAACCGACGGATTTGGTCCCACTTTGCGCCAATCACAACAGGCCCTGGGGCCAGATCTGGGGCAATGCTGCGGTGGTTCTGTATCGTTGTTGCTGGAGGTTTTTGAACCGGATCGACTGGCGGAACTGAGTATCTTGGCCGAGGCAGAACAGGCGGGCGCTTTTGAAACGGAAAGCAAAATAGGAGAGTTGCAGGTTGAGCGGTCAGTCATAGGGGCCACCCATCCCGTGAGGGACGGATGGATCAGGGAACAATTCGGCGCTAATAAACAGACGTTGGCCCTATTCGGCGCCGGCCATGTGGGCAGAGCTTTGATGCTGGCCCTGGCGCCGCTGGATTTCAGAGTGGTCTGGATTGATCCCCGCGCCAACGCCTTTCCCGAAGTGGTGCCGGGAGACGTGGTCACCACCCAATCACTGGACCCGGTCGGTGAATTGCAAGGTTTGCCGGATGATGCCTTTATCCTGGTTATGACCCACAGTCATGCCCTAGATTTTGATCTGGTCAGTGCTGCTCTCTTGGAGCGGCGATTCGCCTATGTGGGTCTGATTGGCTCGGACACCAAGCGGGCACGGTTCCGCCGAAGGCTGCGGCAGGCGGGATTGGCGGACAAGGATATTGAGAAAATGGTATGTCCCATCGGCATTCCCGGCATCCAATCCAAACAGCCCAACGCCATCGGTGCATCGGTAGTTGCGGACCTGCTATGCAGGGTGGAACAATGCGCCAGCGTACGGAACAACAAGCAACAATCGTTGAAGCGTGCCGGGAGGGTTGCCAAGGGTGAACAATACGGGTGAATTCCTGTTAGAGGCGCGCAATATCACCAAGGTATTTGGTGCGTTGCGCGCCAATGACGATGTCACTTTATCCCTGAAACCAGGCGAAATACATGCTTTGCTAGGTGAAAACGGCGCCGGGAAATCCACCTTGGTGAAAGTTATCTATGGCTCTCTGCAGCCAACTTCGGGCGAATTGTACTGGAAGGGACGGCGGGTCACCGTGCCCAATCCCGCTGCCGCGAGGGAATTGGGCATCGGCATGGTGTTTCAGCATTTCTCGCTATTTGATTCCTTGACGGTAACCGAAAACATTGCCCTAGCCCTGCCGCCGGACGCGAAAATTGCGGGTATGGCCGGGCGCATCGAAAAGGTGTCCGATGACTACGGCCTGCCCCTGCGGCCCGATGCTCTGGTGGCTGATTTGTCCGTGGGTGAGCGCCAGCGCATCGAGATCGTGCGTTGCCTGTTGCAAGAACCACACCTGTTGGTGATGGATGAGCCCACTGCCGTGCTGACACCGCAAGAGGCGGGTCTACTGTTTGTCACTTTGGAGCGGCTGGCAAATGAAGGCTGTGGCGTTTTGTATATTTCCCACCGCTTGGAAGAGGTGAAGCGCCTTTGTCATGATGCGACCATTTTAAGGCACGGCAAGCTGGTTTCTCGCGTTGACCCGCAGCAGGAAACGGCTGCCTCCCTAGCCGCCCTTATGGTGGGTACCGAGGTGGCGGTGGTTAGGTTGGACAGAGGGGCGACTCCCGGGGCTCCGTTGCTTGAGTTAAATGATCTGTCCATGCAGACGGACGATCCGTTCGGGGTGGCTTTGAAGAACATCAATCTGTCGGTCCGGTCTGGCGAAATCGTGGCCGTGGCGGGCGTCGCGGGCAACGGACAAGGTGAATTCTTCGGAGCCTTATCCGGCGAGGTCATCAGTACGAACAAAGACGCCGTGAAGTTCGGCGGCGCGGCTTCCGGTCGGGAAGATATCACCCAGCGCCGCCGCCGGGACGCTGCCTTCGTGCCCGAGGAACGCATCGGTCATGGCGCAGTCCAAAACTTTACCCTCTCGGAAAACGTGGTGCTGACCCATCACGCGGTGGGTGATGCCGTCGTGCGCAAGGGCCTGATCAACAGCGATGCGGCCCAGAACGTGAGTTCCAACGTGATCGAACTGTTCGACGTTCGAAAGAGCACGCTAGACCCAGAGGCGCAATCCTTGTCGGGCGGCAACCTGCAAAAGTTCGTCGTGGGGCGGGAAATGGCCCTGCGGCCAAAAGTTCTGGTGGTCAATCAACCAACCTGGGGTGTGGATGCGGGCGCGGCGGCATTGATACGGCAGGCCTTGATAGATTTGGCGCGTAGCGGCTCTGCCGTTCTGGTGATCAGCCAAGATTTGGACGAA
>CAXGCE010000177.1:0-5143 GCA_964007795.1 uncultured Alphaproteobacteria bacterium
CCTCTTTACTACTACCTATCGGGCCGAATGCAGGTTCAGGTTACTCCGATAGCAGTGGAACAATTAATGGCACCTCGGCAATGCTGTCGGCACCGAGAACCTGGAAATTCCCGCGGGCCTCTGCACGAGCCTTTTCACGTAGATCGGGCCACCCGGAATTTACATGGACGCCACCTGTCAGACCCGCATTGCGACCCGCCGCCATATCGGTATGCATATCGCCGACGATCCAGGAGTGCGCCAGATCAATGTCCAGGACCTTGGCCGCCTTCAACAGCATGCCCGGATTCGGTTTACGGTCACGATGGTTTTGGCCCCCTTGTTCGCCAGATTTGGGGAAATGAGGGCAGGCGCAAACCGCATCCAAATGGGCGCCTTGAGCATCAAGTTCGGCCTTTATTTTTTCCTGCACGGCAACGAAGGCCGCCCAGTCATAAAGACCGCGTCCGATCCCGGATTGGTTAGTGACGAGGACCACATGCAGGCCACGCCGGTTGGCCAAGGCAATAGTCTCGCCAGCGCCAGGGATCAACTGGGTTTTTTCAACCTCATGCAGATAGTGGGTCTCCACCACCACTACACCGTCGCGATCCAGATACAAGGCCGGCGCTACATTCGGTGGGCCCAAAATTTCGATCCAGACACCGTCCTTATCAATGGGAAATGGTAATTCAGGCATTCCGGTCGTCTAGCACTTCTGGATTGACCAAAAAATAGGTGTCCAGCTTGCCGTCAAAGGCGTCCAGGCAATTTTGCACTGCCTGCATACCCATAGCTCGGAAGGCTTCCCGCGTCAGGCCGGCGATGTGGGGGCTGAATAAAACATTGTCCAGTTGCAATAGGGGCAGTTCCGCATCGGGAGGTTCCATGCGCGTCACGTCCAAACCCGCTGCCGCCAGGGGGCCATTAGTCAACGCTTGGTAAAGCGCATCTTCATCCAACAGGGTACCTCGAGCCGTATTGATCAGGATTGCGCCGTCTCGCATGCGGGAGAATTCCTGGCCGGCCATGACCGGGCTGCCGTCGTGGTTGCCGGGGCGGTGCAAGGAGACTATATCGGCCCTATCCAGGGCGTCGCGGAAATCTTCGACATATTCATAGCCATGGCCCTGGACCACCCGGCGGGGTACATAGGGGTCTGCGACAATGATACTCATGTCAAAGGCTGCGCAGCGTCGGGCCATGCGGGTGCCGATGCGTCCAAAACCCACGATCAGGATAGTCTTTCCCAAAACCTCACCCGATGTAGTAGCGCCACGACGGCTATAGTCAGCCTTGCGGGTATCCCGGTCCGACAACAGAGCATCTTTCATAGAGGCCAACATCAACATAAAGGCATGTTCACATACCGCATTTGAGTTTGCCTCGCCCACAACTGCCACGGGCAGACCATGGGCAGTAGCCGCTTCTACGTCTACGTTGTCATAACCCACGCCGTGGCGGGAGATGACCTTTAACCGGTCTGCCTTGGCGCAAGCTTCCGCACCAAATGTCGTGGTGCGCAGGACCAGGCCATCGACCCCGGGCATGGCATCAATCAGCTGTTGTTCGGTGGGCTCCACCAAGATTTCCACCTCCACATCCGGACGATCCGCCAGCAATGTCTGGACGTCCGGATGAAACTGACCGGCCAGTAGTAGTTTCGCCATGGCTTATTTGCCCCGCGCCAGGCCGATTTCTTCGGCTGCCTTCATGGCCAAAAGACGGGTATCGTTGGCGATGGTGCAAAGCTGGAAGCCCTGCTCGAATAACCGATTGGCCATATCGCCGCCGGCCGTATGGCTGCAGGCGACGACGCCGTGCTTTTTAGCAACCGCCAAAATATCGGCAAAGGCTCGCAACACATCAGGTTCCGTCGGATCTCCGGAGGGGGCGTATCCTAGGCCAATAGACAGATCGGCTGGCCCCACATAAATTGCGTCCAGGCCAGGGGTGCTCATAATCTCATCAAGATTACCCATGGCCTCCTTAGTTTCGATCATGGCCAGGGTAATTATGGTCTCGTTGGCTTTTTCAGCGTAATCAGCGCCGCCATACATAGCCGCTCGGGCAGGACCGAAACTGCGGTATCCATCGGGACCATAACGACAGGCGCTTACAAAACGCTCTGCCTCTTCCCGGTTATTTATCATGGGACAGACGATGCCATAAGCACCGGCGTCTAAAGCCTTCATGATGGGGATCGGATCGTTCCAGGGGACGCGCACCATAGGCGTAACATCCAATTGTGAGATGGCCTGCAACATGGGTAGCGATGCCTGAAAATCTACCATGCCATGCTGCATATCCACAGTGACGCTGTCGAAACCGGCGTGTGCCATAACCTCCGCAGAAAACGAGCTTGGAATAGCCAGCCAGCCGTTGACCACACGGCCACCATTGGCCCAGATGTCTTTGACGTTGTTCGCTCGCATGTTCGGCTCCTCTAATTTATTCAGGTCAGTTTACAACAGGAAAGCCAGCCCAGGGGGCAAGGCAGTCGGAATTTGTGACATACAAGATGATCCCATAGTCAACTGGCAGAAACCGGAGGCAAGAATCCCATTACTATGACCTGGCCCACAGTTGGTAGGGCCCACATACCTTCTTCGTGTGTGGTCCACAATTGTGCGGATTTTCCAATTATACAACCCGTTGCTCGGCCCGGATCAATTTTTGCGCCTATTGTTTAGGTATATTATTGAGCTCATACGGGATCCCAGCTAAAGACGTCACCACTACGCTCCAGAGGCGTGAAGTGGGCTTTTACGGCCGGAATGCCGTGTTCGGCGATAGTTTCCGGCGTCCAGCCCTCGGACCGTTGCACAGAGCGCACAGGGCGAGGCTGGCTGAACAGGAAGATTTCGTTGTGACGCACGCCGAAAATCTGTCCAGAGACATCTGCCGCAGCATCCGATAACAGATAAGCCGCCATGGGCGCAATCTTAGCCGGGGTCATGGCTTTGATCTTCTCGACACGAGCCGCTTCGGCTTCGTTGGAGATGGGAATTGTGCCGATTAGGCGACTCCAGGCAAAGGGCGATATGCAGTTGGATCGAACGCCAAAACGGTTCATGTCCAGAGCCAAAGACTTGGACAGACCGGCGATGCCCAACTTGGCGGCAGCATAATTTGCTTGGCCGAAGTTACCTATCAGGCCCGAAGTAGAAGTCATATGCACAAACGAACCGCTGCCCTGCTCGCGAAAATGGGCCGCGGCGGCGCGGGCAACATTGAAGCAACCCTTCAAATGCACAGCGATGACAATATCCCATTCTTCTTCCGTCATTTTGTGAAAAATTACGTCGCGGAGGATGCCGGCATTGTTGACGACACCATCGATCTGGCCATAGGTATCAATGGCTTGCTGCACCATGGCCTCTGCCGAGCCGAATTCAGCGACAGAGCCATAGTTGGCTGCCGCTTCGCCGCCAGCTTCTTTGATATCACCTACAACTTCCATGGCCGGCGTCTTATCCTCGCCTTCGCCATCTGCCTGACCGCCTAAGTCGTTGACGATTACCTTCGCGCCTTGCGCGGCACACAAAAGGGCAATGTCGCGACCTACGCCGCGGCCGGCGCCAGTTACCAGAATTACCTTGTGCTTCAGCATTTCGCCGGATGTTATTTGATCTGCCATGGCCTGCTTTTACCCCCATCGCGCTCGAACACGCGCCGCTCGCCGTTGCATTAGCATGTATTGTTGAATTCAGAAGGCCGCAACATACACCGCCTATCCGTTGGTGCAAGGGAATGCATTGATTCAGAGCATCGGCCAGCTCGTTTTCCATCGTGAGATTAAGTCGATCGAGTTCGTTGGACGGCCAAAGCTTTATCAGAAATGTCTTTGGTGAATTATTCGTCAAAATTTTAGCAGATTAAACTAGGAACTTGGAATGGAGATCTATGCTAGCGACGGCCCCAGCAGCAGCTATTCCACATCCCCAGTTGTTCAAAGGTAGGCGACTTTGCAGTTCGGCGGACCAAATGGCGCAAGCGCCGAAAAATAACTGAGTACATGGCACCTTACGTAGAGTCCGGCCTCACGCGCTTAGGCACAGTGAACTAGCAGAGGGTCATGCCGAAAAGGCAAAAGGCCGTTATTTGCAGTCCCGATGCCTGGCTCCCGTGTTACGGTCAATTGAAGCAGACCTTAACAAATTCGAGACTCGCCCAAGGTTTTGCTTTTATCCTTCTGACAAACACATTTGGCAAGGAAAAGGAAGCAGAACAATGCGTGGATTACAGGGCAAGAACGTGGTTCTCACTGGCGGTGCCAGCGGCATTGGCCAGGCGATCAGCCTGCGCCTAGGCGAAGAAGGTTGCAATGTAGGCATTTTTGACTTGAACGGCGATGGCGCCAACGGAGTGGTTAAAAAAATCCGGTCCGCAGGCGGAACAGCCGAAAGCTATACCCTTGATATCAGTGACTACGATGCCGTCGCCAACGCTGTGACCGCTTTCGAAAGCGATTGTGGACTAGTGGACGGCTTAGTGAACAATGCGGGTTGGGACAAATCCATGCCATTCCTAGACACGGATCTAGAACTTTGGCACAAAGTCGTGGCCATCAACCTTTATGGCCCTCTTAATCTTTGCCATGTAATTCTCAAGGGCATGGCCGACCGCAGCGCCGGTAAAGTGGTTAATATCTCTTCCGATGCAGGCCGGGTTGGCTCCTCTGGCGAGGCGGTCTACGCCGCGTGTAAGGGTGGATTGATCGCTTTTTCCAAGACCATGAGCCGTGAATTGGCGCGCAAGGGCGTTACACTCAATACCATCTGCCCTGGCCCCACGAATACGCCGTTGCTGGCGGAGCAAGGGCCTAAACTAGTCGCCGCGCTGGAACGAGCCGTGCCCATGCGACGCGTAGCTGAGCCTGAAGATTATCCTGGTCTGGTAAGTTTCTTCCTGTCAGACGATGCCAGTTATATTACCGGACAGACTATTTCTGTCTCCGGCGGACTGACCATGCATGGCTGATCCCGTCCGAAGAACAAGATGACTATTCAGGCACGCAAACCGTCTCGGAAGGTTTCGAAACGGCAAATTCGTAAGCCTTATTGGGCAAGCCATGAACGTCAGGCTAACTAAGGATGGCACCGGCATGATCCCCACCGAAGAACAGGTCTTGATCCGCGACATGGCGCGCACCTTTGCCACG
>CAXGCE010000178.1:0-5140 GCA_964007795.1 uncultured Alphaproteobacteria bacterium
AGAGCTATCAGCACGGCAATGATGATTGAGCCACGCCTAAATTGCGGCAATGTTGTACCAAATACACGCAAACTCTCTTCGGGGTTGCGGCGCAAGTTGGAACCAGTTTTCGAATCCTTATGCTGCAACGTAGAACTTGTCATTGCTAAACCCTCTGCACCACGACACGCCCAAACAGTCCTGAGGGCTTGAAGATAAGAATTATCACAATCACAACTAGCGCGACCGTGAGCTTGAGCTCGCTACCGATTGCCATGCCGGCCAAGGGTTCGATGACCCCCATGAGGAAGCCGCCAACTACCGCACCACCCGGGCTGGTTAAGCCGCCGACAACAGCGCCGGCGAAGCCATACAGCAGGATGCCAAGCATCATGTTCGGTTCAAGATAGACCACTGGTGCAATCATCATCCCGCCAACCGCGCCAATGGCTGCCGCCAGACCCCATCCCAAGGCGACCATCCAGCCCACGCTGATACCCACCAGACGGGCTGATTCCGGCGATGCCGCGGAGGCACGCATGGCCAATCCGATAGGCGTGAATCGGAAGAAACTAAATATCAGTCCCAGCATGATCAGGGTAATCAGGGTCATCCCTAGTTCATGTGGTCCTATTAGAACTGTATCGAATGGAAGCTTCTCCGGGAATGGGCTGGGAAATTCCTTAATGGTGAATTCCCAGATAAACCCGGCACCAGCATTGAAAATCTGGAACAACGCTATAAACACCACAATGTGAGTGAATACTGGGGCATTGTGCAGGGGCGCGAAGACAATGCGTTCAATCGCAATACCGCCAATGAAGGAGATCACGATACAGACAAAAAATGCCACCCAGTAATTTGCGCCCCAATCGATCATCTGCCAAGTAAGGAAGGCCGAAAACATTGCCATTTCGCCTTGCGCGAAGTTGAAGTGATCGATGGCTTGATAGATCATCACCACTGCTAAAGCGATACAGGCATAGATCGCGCCTGTCGCGATGCCGCCCAAAACTTGTTGAATTAGCTCTTCCATTTGTTCGATCTATCCTTTGTCAGTAACCGAGATAAGACTGACGGATGGTTTCATCAGCGCTAATTTCTTCCGATGTTCCCGAAATCACAACGCGGCCCGTCTCCAACAAATACGCATGATCCGCTAAGTTCAGCGCCAGGGTTGCGTTCTGCTCCACCAGCAGCATCGACACCTTTTCCTCGGTGTTGATGGTCCCCAGGATCTCGAATAGTTCCTGGACAATCAGCGGCGCCAGACCGAACGACGGCTCGTCCAGCAGCATCAGGCGCGGGCGTAGCATCAACGCACGGCCCACCGCCAGCATCTGCTGTTCGCCCCCCGACAATGTGCCGGCCTGTTGGTTGCGCCGTTCCTTCAACCGCGGGAAGTAGCTGTAAACCCGCTCCATGCTGTCGGCAATTTCCTGCGATTTTTTTAAGGTGTAGGCGCCCAGGCGAAGGTTTTCTTCTGTCGTCACGCGGACAAACGTGCCCCGGCCCTCTGGCACATGAGCAACTCTGTGACGCACTATATTTTCGGTCTTTTTTCCGGAAATGGAGGTGCCGTCGAAAGTAATCTGACCAGCGGTTTTGACCATGCCGCAAATGGATCGCAGCGTCGTCGTCTTGCCAGCGCCGTTGGCGCCCAAAATGGTGGTGATGCCTCCTTGCTCCAGCGAAAAGCTGATGCCGTGCAAGGCCTGTATGGGACCGTAAAAAGCCTCGAGATTCACAACTTCCAAAAAAGCCATCAGTCAGTGGTCCCCAGATATGCCCGAATTACCTCCGGGTTTTGTTGCACTTCGGCAGGCGTGCCCTCGCCAATCTTACGTCCGAAATCGATTGCGACGACAAGATCGGAGACCGCCATCACCAGGCTCATATGATGCTCCACCAATAGAATCGTAATATTCCGGTCGTGTCCTATTTGTCGGATTGTCCCCACCAACTCGTCAACCTCGTCATGGTTCAGGCCTCCGGCGGGTTCGTCGAGCAGCAATAATTTGGGCTCACTAGCGATGGCGCGGGCAAGCTCCACCCTTTTTTGAATACCAAAAGGCAAGCCACCCACGGGATGGTAGGCAAATTCACTCAATTCCAGATATTCGATTAATTCCCATGCCAGATCCTGAAGCCATTTTTCCTCTCGGCTGACCCAGGGCAGCCTGAGTGCATTGGAGAGAAAATCGCTCTTACTACGGGAATGGCAGCCGATCATGACGTTGTCTAGCACCGACATGGTGGCAAACAACGCCAGATTCTGGAAGGTGCGCCCGATACCTAAATCGGCAATCTTATGGGGCGGCGTCTCCAGAACGGTCTGACCTTCGAACAGGATATCACCCGAATTCGGGATATAAAGCCGACTAAGGCAATTGAATAGGGTCGTTTTGCCTGCGCCATTCGGGCCAATCAACCCCAGGATCGCGCCTTCAGGAACGTCAAAACTGACACCGTCTAGGGCCACGATGCCTCCGAAATGCACGGCGACATCCCTGACCTGCAATAACGGCAGAGCGGAGGCGGAAGCCACCGCAGCGTTGGCTGAAACTTGGCTCATGTCATGAAATCGTTTTGCGGCGACGCCGTACGGCGCCCGGGAAAGGGCACAACAGTAAACAGATAAAGCAATTCATCTCGTGATCCTCTACTAAACCCCCCGAAGCACCTTAACCGGTGCTTTACTTATTCGGGCCGCAATATGCGTCAGCTTGTCGTGGGACGCAAAGAAAATTTCACAAGTGTATGCCTGCCCGCAATAAAGTACCTAATACTCACAATTATTCGACATATTTCACCTAAATGCTATTGGGTACGACCAAAATCCAAATAAATTCCCAGGGGCCCTACCCAGCGGTGGATGCCAAAAGCACAGCGATGAGCTATATCAGGGAACATGCCTGACGATCCTTTCGATCTAGAACAGATGACACCGACCATGGCCCCGGATACGCCGGGGGAGCCGATGTATTTCGACCTATTGAATCTAGAGCAACGGTCGGCGGTGGAAGTAGTGGGTGGCCCGCTTTTGGTTTTAGCCGGCGCGGGTACCGGCAAAACCCGGGTCCTTACAACAAGGCTGGCTCATATTTTACATCAGCGGTTAGCCTTTCCCTCCCAGTTGCTAGTTGTCACCTTCACTAACAAGGCGGCGCGCGAGATGGCTCAGCGTACGGCGGAACTTGTGGGCCGCGCCGTGGAAGGGTTATGGCTGGGCACGTTCCATTCCATCGGCGTGCGTCTGCTGCGCCGCCATGGTGAACTCGTTGGGTTGAAGAGTAACTTCACAATCCTGGACACTGACGACCAGCTGCGCCTGTTGAAACAATTGATCGAGGTAGAGCAACTAGATCCGAAACGTTGGCCCACCCGCCAGCTGGCAGCGGCCATTGACCGGTGGAAGGATCGTGGCCTGGCCCCCGAAAAAGTGCCGCCCGGTGAAGGCGAGCGCTTTGCTAACGGCAGGGGTGTGATCCTATACAAAGCCTATCAGGAGCGGTTGAAGGTTCTGAATGCCTGTGATTTTGGTGATCTGCTGCTACATTGCCTGACAATTTTTGCCAATCATGGAGATATTCTGGCCAGCTACCAAAAGCAGTTCCGCTATATCCTGGTGGATGAATATCAGGATACCAACGTCTCACAATATCTGCTTCTGCGTCTCTTGGCCCAAGGACATAAGAATATTTGTTGCGTCGGCGACGACGACCAATCGATCTATTCCTGGCGGGGTGCAGAGGTGGGTAACATTCTGCGGTTTGAAAAGGATTTCCCGGGCGCCACGGTGGTCCGCCTGGAACGCAATTATCGCTCCACGCCGCATATCCTGGGCGCCGCCTCAGGCCTGATCAATAAGAACGAGGGCCGACTAGGCAAAACCTTGTGGACCGAGGTCAACGACGGAGAAAAGGTACAGGTTCGCGGCCACTGGGACGGGGCGGAAGAAGCCCGCGCCGTGGGCGAACAGGTAGAGGACCTACAGCGCCAGGAACAACAGTTGAATGAAATGGCGGTGCTGGTCCGCGCATCTTTTCAGACCCGCGAGTTCGAGGAACGTTTTCTCACACTTGGCGTTCCCTACCGTTTGATCGGCGGCAAACGATTTTATGAACGCGCGGAGATACGGGATGCTACTGCCTATTTGCGTGTCATCGCGCAATCCGACGATGACTTGGCGTTCGAACGCATCGTGAATACGCCCAGGCGTGGCCTGGGCAACGCGACCATTCAGTTGCTGCATCAGGCCGCCCGCGGTATGGGCACCTCACTGACACGGACTGCTCAATCGCTGATAACCGGTGACGACTTGACCGCACGCGCCCGCAACAGCCTTCGCAAATTGCTTGAAAGCGTCGACCGTTGGCGCGGTCTGGTGGATGACATGCCGCCGGATGAATTGACGGGAATCGTCCTCGACGAAAGCGGCTACACCGGCATGTGGCAGGCCAGCAAGGATGCAAATGCGCCGAGCAAATTGGAAAATCTCAAGGAACTGATCGTCGCCCTGGAACCGTTCGACAAGCTGGGCGGTTTCTTGGAGCATGTCAGCCTGGTCACGGATATGGAAATGGCCCAGGCCGCCGCCGAGAGGGTTCTTGCAGAACAGGTCGTTATGCCTTTTTTCGCGATTCAAGCCAACGCTGCTTTGGCCCTGCTGGCCGTGCAGAAAGGCGACGGTTCAGCGGCAGCGGAGCATCATGAATATCTTCTAGGGCAGCGAGGCACGATGATATGGACCTTATCATCGGTTGACCGGCTCCTTGGGCCCCTTTCTCAGACCATGGGCAACCTCGACCAGGCAGTAGTCCACTTTGAGGACGCCCTGGTTTTTTGCCGCAGGGCTGGCTACCGTCCCGAGTTGGCTTGGGCCTATTGCGACTCCACCGACGTCATTCAAGAACGGAATGGTCCTGGAGACCGGGCCAAAACCGTTGACCTGTTGAACGAATCCTTGGCGATTTCCACTGAGTTGGGTATGCTGCCACTGATGGAGCGGGTAACCGAACGATAGGACCGGGACCAGACCCAACCGCCGCCAGCGCCGTCTTATCCCTCCGGTTTGTCCCATCGAGAGGTAGAAGTGCTGCGCCTTGTAGCCGCCGGAAAGACCGACCGTGAGATTGCCGAGGAATTGATTATCAGTTTA
>CAXGCE010000179.1:0-5116 GCA_964007795.1 uncultured Alphaproteobacteria bacterium
GAAAACGGTCCGTCGCCTTGATGAGTTCGCTCTGATTCCCGGGTTCGAAGGCTGAGTGTCCCGCATCATCGACGAGAACCAAGTCACTTTCCGGCCAACGTCGGTAGAGGTCCCAGGCACTCCTGGCCGGACATACAACGTCGTAGCGTCCTTGGACGACAACCGTGGGGATATGGCGGATCTTGTCGACACCAGACAACAACTGGTCCTCGGTCTCGAAGAACCCGCCGTTTACGAAGTAGTGGCATTCGATGCGGGCGAATGCGACGGCGAATTCATCAGCGCCGGTTTCGGCGATCTTGTCTGCACTGGGGTAGAGCAAACTGGTGCTGCCTTCCCAGATCGACCATGCACGAGCCGCGGTCACCCGCGTGGCCTCGTCGTTGCTGGTCAGACGTCGGTAGTACGCGCTCATGAGGTCGCCACGTTCAACCTCGGGGATCGGCTCGAGATATTTCCGGACTATGGGACCAGGACGACGCATAAATTGGCGCCGAGGCCAGAAAAGTCCAGAGTTCAGCGCCACGGGTACCACGGGAACATCCAGACTGCGATAAAGCGCGGAAACGCCGGGTAGATACGGCACATCCTCGACTAAGGTACCCGGCGAAGTCCGCGTTCCTTGGGGAAAAATCACAATTGGTCGTCCCAGAGCGGTGGCGGATTTAGCGTCTTCCAACATAACGCGCAAGGCTTTGGAGCCGGCCTTACGGTTGACTGCGATCATGCGGGTCTTGCGGCATAACCAACCATAAATGGGTATCAGCAACAGCTCTCTTTTTAATACTATTGCCGGATTATCCAGGATGATATGCCAGATCAGGGTATCCCAGACGGATTGGTGTTTCGCCGCGACGATGGTAGCTCCCTCCGGCCGATGCTCTAGTCCGCGGTATTCCACATGGATACCCACCGTCAGTCCCATCAGGAAATTGACGCCATGTGCCCATTGCCGTTGACCCCAAACCGTCACTTGAAAGGGCAGTAACAGGGCAGGCGCAAACAATAAAACCATGAAAACCGACCAGAGATAGAATAGTCCATTGAATAGGTTTGATCGGATCACTCGCATGACAACATCCTAAATTACGGGGCTAGTCAAGCGCACGCGGATGAGGCTGACCAAGAATTTGCTGTACTCCACTATCAAAAGTTTCAAGGTGCCTGGAAATAACCACCATTGATCTAGCTTTACCGAGACCGGCATTACCGGTATGGGCTGGAAATCTACATCCGACATGGCTTGCCGAAATAACAGCAGGCTGCGTGGCATGTGATAAGAAGCCGTAACCAGGTGCAGACTGCGGTAGCCATGATGTCGCGCCCACAACGAGGTCTCGATAGCGTTGCCGCGCGTGTCATGGGCTTGGTAGCCTAAATCTACACAACAGCTAAACATTTCCGCTGCTTCGGCCTGAATGTCGCGTAATTCCACTGCCGAGATCCCCGATTTCACGCCTGATATAAGTAGTCGGGCGCCTCTGCCCGCCGCCAGCATCCGCAACCCCACCTGTAATCGTCCACGGCCTCCAGTGAGAACTACGATGGCATCATTTATGCCAGGTTGCTGGGCCTGCCGCCGCGGCAATTCAGCTACAAAATGCAAAAATCCACCCAACCACAAAAATAGCGCAACGAACACGCAAAAACATAACACTTGTAGCCCGCTCAGCCTTTGTCCGGAGGCCATCGCTCAAGAGATCCTTGATAATTCGCGCAGCACTGTGTGACGGGCGGTGAAGGCTGTCAAAAGCGCCGCCAAGAATGGCAAAGACGCCAGCAGCAGTAGGCCCAGGGGGGTCAAGGTTAGATTATCCAACAAGGGGCCTTCCAAATCTCCGGCAAAGCTGGAGAGGGAGTAAAGAGCCACAGCAGTCACGGCCAGTCCGATGAAACCGCCCTTCAATCCCGTGGTCATGGCGCGCCATAAAAACAGACGAGCGATATAGCCGTCCCTTGCACCCATGACATGTAAAAGATCGACCACTTCCAAATGAGCTGCGAAGGCTGCCCGGGTGCCGAAGATCACCACGGCGCAGGTGGCGAAGCAGATCATTGCCAAACAAGCCAACATCATCCATTGCAATGTTTGGCTCAACCGAACCAGCTTGCCGAGCTGAATCTGGTGATCATCAATTTTGATGCCAGGCCCGATGGTGCTCAACCGCTCAGCCAACAGTGACAAATCCGGCGACTGGTCCGGTGACAGCTGGACGTCAATCAAATGTGGCAGCGGCAATTCGCCAAGAATATCCCCGACACCCAGCCATGGCTGCAGCAGTTTGGCGATCTCCAACGCGTCTAGTGGTTGGGATTTGATGACGCCGGGGGTATCGCCTAAGGCTTTAATGACCGCTGCTATAATTGTGGCATCATCTTTACCAGTGTTTTGCCCGGCATCCAGGTTGGGCGGGATTTCCACGGTAATTTTATTTGCCAGATCATCGCGCCAGGTTCCCGTGGCTTGATGCAAGGCCAGTCCAACGGCCCCCGCCAGAGCGGCGAAAAACACCATCACCGCCACGACCCAGGGCAAAAAGCGACCGGCGCCTTCCGAATCGGGAATAAGGTCAGGACCAGTCATGCCATCTAATCCCGCTCCTTATCAACCGGTGTATGCAGCATATTGTCCGCCAGAACGAGGACCGGATGAGAAAAGCGGCGCACAAGTGCATCATTATGGGTGGCGACTACCACCGCCGTGCCAGTGCGGTGTAGTTCCTCGAACAGGCGTAACAGTCTATAGGCTATACGGTCATCCACGTTGCCGGTCGGTTCGTCTGCTAAAAGCAACGCTGGTTTTGAGATGACGGCGCGGGCGATAGCCACACGCTGCTGTTCGCCGCCAGACAACGTACCGGGGCTATCATTCAAACGTGCGCCAAGGCCGACCCAGTCTAAAAGCTCCGCGACATTGTTGCGGGTACGTTTTTCATCGTCCCCAGCGATACGAAGGGGGAGTGCCACATTGTCGAAGATGGAAAGATTGCTCAGTAGCCGAAAATCTTGAAATACAACACCAATGCGGCGGCGCAACTCCGGCAATTTGCGGCGGTCGGTGCGGCTGATATCCTCGCCAAACACCTGGATACAGCCGCGCGAGGGCAACAGGGCCAAATACATCAGCTTCAGCAGAGAAGACTTCCCCGCGCCCGATGCGCCGGTCAAAAAATAAAAACTGCCGGGCTCAATATGCAGATTGATGTCGCGCAGCACTTCCGGCCCAACGCCATAGCGGACACCAACATTTTCAAAGCGGACCACCTAGTACCCTCTGTTTACTGGCAAGAGGCAAGATGGCACGTGCTAGAGCCAGGGTCCAGTCAAGGGACCACTGATAAAAGTCAAGTTTATTTTGCCACGGGTATAAAGCAAACTTGCCTCTCAGCCTTATCGTTCTTATAACAAATCGGCTTGATTTTTTGGTAGATTGCATGATCGTTTCCTGTCCCGCCTGCCAAACGCGATTTCACGTCCCCGCCAATGCCCTAGGTAAGGCAGGACGCAAAGTGCGTTGCGCCAATTGCGGCAAGACTTGGCACCAAATGCCCATCGAGGAGGTCAAGGCGCGCGCCCCGCAGCCGGCGATGGAGGAGGCTATTCCCGGGCCTGATGACAAATTCCTACAAGGCGATTCGGGGGACGACGTGTACGAATTCGGCGACGAAGAACTGGAAAAACCTGCGGCGAATGAGACCTCACGACAAAAGTCGACAACGATAGAAAAATCCACGAACAGCGACAAGTCGTTGCCCGAGCACCAGGAAGAAGGTACAGGCGGCGGGCGCGGCTTGGTTGGCTGGCTGGTGTTAATTACGATGTTGGGAGGCCTTGGTGGGGGCGGATATTGGTATCAGGCCAAGATTGTGGAAATTTGGCCGCCCGCAGGGCAGCTATATAAAATGCTTGGTTTGGGGCCGGTGGTGGAACAAGTCGGCTTGGCCATCCGGAATGTCAAATGGGAGCACATACGGGAGGATGGCAAACCGGTTCTAGTGGTGCTGGGCGAAGTGACCAATACTTCGCAAACGCAACGATCGGTGCCCCGCCTGCTGGTGGTAATCCTTGACGGCCGAGACCGTCGTCTGTTCCGCTGGACTGCGGCTACTGTCAAAGACAAACTGGATCCCGGTCAGGTGACCAAATTTTCGACCCAACTGGCCAATCCACCTGATGGCGCGCGAAGCCTTGCTGTAACATTTCAGGTCCAACAATGAGCAACGATGCCAACTCTGCCACCGATCTGATCCAGCGGCCTCCGGGCACGGTGAACATCATCTATTCGGCAGCCGAAATCGGTGCCAGAGTGGGCGCTCTAGCATCCGAGATTGCCGATACCTTGGGACCCAATATCATGGTGGTCGCGATTTTGAAGGGCAGCTTTGTTTTCACGGCTGATTTGTTGCGGGAGCTGCATGATCATGGCGTACACCCGCGAATTGACTTCATGACTTTGTCCAGCTATGGCACAGAGACCGAAAGTAGTGGCAATGTCGCGATAATGCGTGACATTACCGACGATGTGCAAGGCGCTAAAATTCTACTAATCGACGACATTCTGGAATCGGGCCGGACACTGGCATTCGCCCGGGAACTATTGTTGAACCGGGGCGCGGATCAGGTGCAGTTATGCGTTCTTTTGGACAAGCCGGAAAAACGCAAGGTGAAGGTGAACGCCGACTATGTCGGCTTTTCCATAGGCGATTCTTTTGTTGTGGGATACGGCCTGGATTATGCCCATTTTTTTCGCGAACTGCCTTATATTGGCACGGTAGCCATCAAGTGATAGCTTAAAGTGGCTAAGGTCTAGGCGGCAGCCGGTTAAAGATCTGTCCATAATTTAGTGAACCGTCCCCTGGAATTACAGAGTTACTATGTTAAGGCAGTCGCGGACAGCTCCGCTGTCCTTAAGGTGCCACAATTCGACAAATACCGCCTGCTGTTGACTGATTTTGTAATGCTTATTGTCTACGGCATCGCCCTGGCTCTGAAGGCCTTTCGCGACCATCCGGAAGTACGCATTCTGATGTTGATCTGTTATGCCGAACAGGACCGCGCAGACCTTAATCTAGATGTGCTAAACCAGGGCGATTAGATGAAAGTTTTTGCTATCGAT
>CAXGCE010000180.1:0-5099 GCA_964007795.1 uncultured Alphaproteobacteria bacterium
CCGGCGTAATCGATGAAGGCATATTATCGAGGTATGCCATCGCATTGGAATAACTCGATTGAGAGATCAGCCCCGAAGATATTCTCGCGATGGTTAGAATGCATGCCTTTTGTCGTTGCAATTGTCTCCTGATTTTCTGGTAGCGACGAGGGTATGAATGGGTTGAGCTGAAAAATTATGACCTTCGAAAATATTAGATACGAAATAGTAGACCATATTGCGGTCATTGGACTGAACCGATGGCCAGTCAATGCCCTGAGCCTAGAATTTATTGATGAGATCATTGCTGCCCTGCGCCAGGCTGGCGAGGATGACAAAGTCCGCGTCGTCATTATCAAATCAGAACTTGACGACATATTTTGCGCCGGCCTGGAGATGTCAGCGGTCAAGGGTGTGGACGGCCAAGGCATGCGCAGCTTTTTGGAAAGGCTGTATCTCGAGCTGAACGATGTGCAATATCGTTTGGGTAAACCGTCCATCGCTGCTGTCGAGGGCGCTGCACGGGCCGGCGGCATGACTGTCGCGGTGTCATGCAACATGGTCATTGCTGGGGAAAGTGCAAGTTTTGGCTACCCGGAAATCAATGTTGGCCTAATCCCAGCCTTGCATTTTGTCCATTTGCCACGTGTAGCGGGTCGGCATCGTGCCTTTGAATATCTGTTCACAGGCGATGATTTCGGTGCGGTCGTGGCGGCCGATTTGGGCATCGTCAATCATGTATTGCCGGACGGCCAGGTCATGGACAAGGCCATCGAACTGGCACGCAAGTTGGCGGATAAATCTCCAGTGGTTATGAAATTGGGCCGCGATGCCTATATGCGGGCTGTCGATGGGGACTACCGCCGCGCCGTGGAGAATGTGGCTGAAACCATGTGTAATGTGGTCGCCACCGAAGATTCTGCCGAAGGGCTGGCCGCGTTCATGGAAAAACGTCCGCCTAGATGGCAGGACCCTGATTGATGACGGAACCTGAAGGCGTTGGTAATGATTTGACACCCGAGGCGATGATTGAGCGGGCGAGGGCGATGATCCCCGTTCTGCGGCAGCGCGCCAATGATTGTGAGGCATTGCGCAGGGTGCCGGATGAAACGGTCCGAGATTTTCTGGAGGCAGGTTTTTTTCGGATAATTCAGCCAAAACGCTTTGGTGGTTATGAATTTGATCTACCGACTTTGGTCCGTTGTATGATTGAGATTTCCCGAGGCTGTGGTAGCAGTGGCTGGGTCCTGAGCCTGACGTCGGCGCATACTTGGTGGGCGGCGCAATATGAACCGGAAGCACAGGAAGAATTATTTGCTGATGACGGTGACCTGCGTTTTCCCCTGATTTTTGCACCAACCGGCACTGCTACGCCCGTGGATGGCGGTTACGACTTGAACGGTGTCTGGAATTACGCCTCTGGCTGTGACCTGAGCAATTGGCTTGCCGTCAACGCCATCGTCCCGGACCCGAATGGCGGCAAGGTGCCTTTGGATCTAGTGGTTTGTATTTTCCGCCAGGAAGACTTTGAAATCGTCGATAACTGGCACGTAATGGGTTTGCGGGGCACTGGTAGCAAGCAGGCCGTTGTTAAATCCCTCCGTATTCCGAATCGGCGAGCCCTTTCGCTTAATGCCCTGGACAATGGGCCGCCACCCGGCCTGGTGTTGCACGACAATCCGTTTTACGGCGGTCCAGCCTCACCGATCTTTTTTGCTGAGATTGCCGCTGTCGCAGTGGGTATTGCCAAAGGCGCTATCGATATTTTCAAGGAACGAGCGTGGACAAAGTCCAGCGCCTTTAGACCCGGAGAGAAACTTTTCGAGAACGCAGGGATACAGCGAAGATTGGCAGAGGCTACGGCTGAACTGGACGCGGCAGAGGCTATGTTGTTGGCCGAGGCAAACGCGTATATGGTGCTTGTTGGACAGCGCATTCCCAACGGTCAAACCGTGACCATCGAAGAACGCGCCCGTATGCAATTACAGTTACAAAACGCTGTGGAGATGTCGGCCAACGTCGTTGATTCTCTTTTCGTGGCGGGTGGCAGCAGTGCTCTGAACGAAGGTGAACCCTTGCAGCGCTGCTTCCGTGATATCAGCGCACTGCGCACACATTACCTGATGGATGGAGATCGATTGCAAGAAAACTGGGGACGGATGGCTTTCGGTCTTGAGCCACTGCATCGCACGCCCGGTTTATAATTCAAGGCAAACCGAAGGTATGCGATAGACAGTGGCTGTCTCAACTGGGTGGTTGGTCTTGCTCCTTGACCCAGAGTCCGCCGCTTCGCAGACGCAGCCAGATCCGGCTTGGGTGGAACGTGCCCACTTATGTAATTGATTGGACAGCTTGGCTGCATATGATCAATGAAGGTACTACCCTTCACAGCCCTTGCGGTGAAGGTAACGGAGCCTATATTGCCCGCTATGTTGATGGATGGTGAACTGCAAGAAATGTTTTTGAACGGTGTCTGCCTGGATGGGGTGACGCCGGGAGGCCGCGTAGTCGTCGCCATGTCGGGTGGCGTGGATTCCTCCGTGTGCGCCGCCCTTTGCCAGCGTGCTGGCTATGACGTGGTAGGAATTACGTTGCAACTATACGATTACGGTCAGGCCATCCAGCGCACCGGAGCTTGTTGCGCCGGCGCTGATATTTACGACGCCAAGCAGGTCGCCTCGGGTCTTGGAATAGCGCACTACGTTCTGGACTACGAGGACCGATTTCGCGCCACCGTAATCGATGAATTTATCGATGATTATCTGGCGGGTTCGACGCCCATCCCCTGCATTCGCTGTAATCAGACGGTGAAGTTTGAAGACCTCCTGGCGACGGCGCGCGATCTTGAAGCAGAGGCTCTAATAACCGGCCACTACGTCCGGCGCGTCACTAGGCAGATGCGCGCCGAACTGCACAGGGCGGCCGACCCACAGCGGGACCAGAGTTACTTTCTGTTCGCGACGAGCATGGCACAATTGGATTTCTTGCGATTTCCCTTGGGGCATCTGGAGGACAAGTCCGCGACACGGGCCCTTGCGGATGTTTTTGGCCTGCCAGTGGCGTCAAAACCGGACAGTCAGGATATTTGTTTTGTGCCCGACGGAAACTATGGCCAGTTTATTGATCGATTGCGTCCCGGAGCGGCGGAACCTGGCGACATTGTTGATCAAGACGGCCGGGTGCTGGGTCGTCATCACGGCATAGTTCATTTCACGGTAGGTCAACGGCGTGGTCTTGGTTTGTCCGGGCCCGAGCCGCTATATGTCTTGAAGCTGGACGCAACGCTGGGACAAGTTGTGGTCGGCCCCAAGGCGGCCTTGGGTCGACGCCACATCCCAATTCGCGATGCCAATTGGCTTGACCACCTGCCGCCTATGGATGGCCGACAAGTGCGGGCACAAATCCGTTCGACCCATTCTCCCATCCCAGCTCAACTAGCAGTTGTCGAAGGCGGCGTGTGCGCTGTTGAGCTGATGTCCACGCAGGAAGCCGTGGCACCTGGCCAGGCCTGTGTCATTTATGATGGTGAACGAGTGCTGGGTGGAGGCTGGATCGCGCGCGCAATGGGTTAGCGCAAATCTTTCATCAACGGCAGCACTTCCTCTGCAAATCGAATGAATTGCTTGTTCCGGTCCTCGTAAGGACCAACAAAATCCATGATAATGTGGCGTACGCCTGCTTCGTGGAACTCTAGCAAGCGTTCCGCAACGTCCTGGGGGCGACCTAAGGCGCAGTACTTTTTCGCTGGTTCGCGGAAATCCATGGCATAGCGCACGCTCAAGGTTTCCGCCGCCTTGTCTAAAGCGCCTTCATAGGTATCGTCCACAGTGGCGAACAGTAAATGACCGGTGCTAAACGGCCGGCTGGCTTCATCCGACGCTGCGTCATGGATACGATCCAGAGACTCCTTGTACATTTGTGGTGTTACCACATAGCTCAGCCAGCCGTCGGCCATTTTTCCAGCCCGATACAACGCCGATTTTGACCGTCCGCCGCACCATATCGGCGGGCCGCCGGCTTGGCGAGCGGAAGGAGACATCGTCAGTTCGGGGAAGGAAAAATATTTACCTTCGTGAGAGACTGCCTTGCCGCTCCACAATTTGCGCAGCACTTCGATGCCTTCTGTCAGTCGGGCGCCGCGTTCCGATCGGTTGACACCTGCGACCTGAAAGTCAGTTTCGAACTCGCCACCGACGCCCACTCCCAGAATAAACCGGCCGCCGGAAAGATGATCCAGCGTCACCGCTTGCTTGGCCACAGGACCAGGATGGCGCAGAGGCAGCAGATATACCCCGATGCCCAATTCTAGCCGCGGGCTATAAGTCGCTGCCTGCGCCAGTTGAATGAACGGGTCCAGGATCGGAATTGCGAAAGACAGATGATCGCCGACCCAAAGAGAATCGTACCCCAGACCATCGATCATCTCGACCATCGTCCGTCCATCCTCGGCGTCCGGCAGCCATGAACCCTTTGCCGGTTCGGTCCGGCGATGAATGGTCTGAACCCCGAATTTGAGCCGATTATCAAGTTGCAATGTCATGACCGTTGTCTTTCTATGATTTATTGCCGGCTAGCGGTTCAGGGGGCAAAAATCAACAGGGTTCATCAACACGTTTTCCTGTTTTTCCAGTGCACCCAGTTCGGCGGAGGCCTTGGTATAGGCTAACCATTCCGGGTCGGCCCATAACGCGGCCCGCTTTGCCTCGCGATCACCGGCGTTCTCATAAATCCATATATGCAAGTATTGGTTTGGATTTCCGGTTTCTGTTTTCAGGTAGGCCAACGGTTGACCCAGGTTGCGGGTCTGCGGGCCAAATCCTTTTTCCGCGTACAGTTCAAGGTGTTTGGCAATGGTGCCGGGTCGGCAGGTGTAGGTGCGAACGTCTAGGAGCATGGATGATTCCTTCTAGATTGGAAATTTAGTGCCTAAACAGTCTACGCCAATCCTGCCGTTGTTTCCCACGATTGATAATAAATTGTGTTCATATTAATAGTATGCTAACAATTTGGGAGCATACTGTATCATTTGTTACGGAAAATGATGCCAAGCTAATAAGAATTTCCCGGGAAACTACGACTAATTGATGCCAAGCACTTAAATGAACGACAGTGAATATTTT